>BJFP01000135.1 GCA_014189875.1 Verrucomicrobiota bacterium
CGCCAGCATTACCTGTAGCCGCGCTTGTGAAAGCGCGGGCTGACTCCGTTACGCGCTCTACATCCACGCCGGAATGCCCGCGCCCGCGAAGATCGAAGAGCAGTGGAAGGCGTTTGCCGCGACGCCGTGGATGGACTTTCCCGAGAAGAAAAAGTGACGCGCTCGCGCTCGCCGTGAGCCACTTCCGTAGCTGCCGACGGCAGGAGGCGGGCTGATCGAAATCGCGGGTCACGAACGACGAAAGCGTCCGGCATTCCGCCGCTCGGCTCAGTTTTTATCCACGCTATATTTCCCCGGCCCGATGAAGATCATCGAGAAGAACACCAGCCCGAGTTCCCACGCGTGCGAGGCGCTGCCGAGTGCGCCGAATTCCTTGCTGATCGGGTGATGCCACGAAAAAATTCCCGCGACAGCCATCGTGAAAGCGATGAGCAGGCATGCGGGACGGAATGCGAATCCGATGATGAAAAGCACGACGCCCGCGGTCTCCGCCATCGTCGCCATGAAGCCCCAGAACACCGGCCAAAAAGTGATGCCGATGGAGGACATCGCGCTGCCGATTTCTGTCCAGCCTTTGCTCCCGGCGGTGAGTTTTGCCCAGCCGTGCGCCCACAGGAAAAGCGCGCCGAGCGTGAGGCGCAGCATGAGGAGTCCGGCGTCGCGATTACGTGAAAGGAATGCCCACATGCCGCGATTTTCTAACGTGCCGCGACCGCGCTCGGCGAGATGAATGTGCGAAGCCGAAGCCACGGATGAAAGTTTCGCGGGCGGCGAGTGGCGATTCCCGGGTGGAGCACGCGACTCGCATGCTGTTTCCGGGGACCCGCCGGGAACACTCCTCAGCGTGTGGGATCACGCAACTCTGCCGGGCCTTTTTCAGACGCAGAGGCGCGGAGGAAAACAGGGAAGAACGCAGAGGAACTTTTTCGCATTCCTCTGCGTAGCTCGACACTCATCCTCTGCGCCTCTGCGCTTTCCGAGAGCATCCAACGCTGAACGGTGCTCACGAACGCACACGCGTAGGGTGCCTGCGGCGAGTCGCGTGCTCCACACGGGAGCCGCCGTTCACGCCGGCGCGCCCGCGATCACATTTCGCCCGCGCTCCGTGCGCAACTGGCCGCAGCCTGCGGCAACATCAATCCCGCGTCGCTGCCGGACTGTGCTCGGGATGCCCGCGGCCTTCAGCACGCGCTGGAATTCCGTCGCCGCTGCGCCCGAAGTCGCGCTGCCGGAAAATCCGCCGGTCGGATTCAGCGGGATGAGATTCACGTGTGCATCGAGTCCCGCGAGGAGTGCGGCGAGGCGCTGCGCCTGCGCGGGCGTGTCGTTCGCGCCGGCGATGAGCGTCCACTCGAAAAAGATGCGGCGCTGTGTTTTCGTGCAGTACGTGCGGCACGCTGCGATCAGTTCATCGAGCGGCCAGCGTTTTCCCGCGGGCACGAGCGCGGAACGCTCCGCGTCCGTCGCGCCATGCAGGCTCACGGCGAGCTTGTAGCCGCGCTTTTCTTCCGCGAGCCGCAGGATGCCCGGCACCACGCCGACGGTGCTGATCGTGATTTTCGCCGGGCCGATGTTCAGCCCGCGCGTGTCGCTGATGATCTCAAGCGCGGCGAGCACGGAGTCGTAATTGTGCAGCGGTTCGCCCATGCCCATGAGCACGAGATTGCGCAGGCCGGACTTGCCGTCCTCCGCGAGCGCGTCCCGCGCGTGCAGCACCTGCGTGACGATCTCGCCGGGCCGGAGATGCCGCGAAAATCCCATCTGCCCCGTCGCGCAAAAAACGCAGCCCATCGCGCACCCCGCCTGCGTGCTCACGCACACGGTGAAGCGCCCGGGGTAGCCCATCGCGACGGTCTCGATCGTCTGCCCGTCGCCGAGGCGCAGGAGGAATTTCCGCGTGAGCCCGTCGCTGCTGCGGATATCCGCGGCGACCTCGTGCGATGCGCCTTTCACGAGTGCGCCGTGTTCCGCAATCCAACGCCGGAGCGGGGGAGTGAGGCGCGCGATATTTTCCGGCGTGATGCCGTCGCGGTAGATCATCCGCCACAGCGCGCGTGCGTGAACCGCGCGCAATCCGTCGGCCACAAGCAGGCGTTCCACCTCGGGAAATGTGAGATCGCACAGCGCGCGTCGCGCATCGCGTTCGCGGGCGTCTGTGATTTCAAAAATAGGATCAGCGTGCTTCACGTCGTTGAGTGCGACGGTGGGCGAGGGGACGACGGTTTGCAACGAGCATGGAGCGCCGTTCTCGGCGACGAAGTGATTGCACGCCGAGACAGGAGGGGCTTCCATCGTGCAAAACCTCCTCCGCGATGCGCTCCATCCTTTTTCTCTTTCTCCTCTCCACCGCAGCATTCGCACAGACCACCGGCGGACGCACTACGCCCGGAACTCCCACGCCAGTGCCCACGCCGCCGACCACGGTGAACCCCACGCGCAGTCTCTGGACCTGCACACTGCCGGGCGGATCGTATCAGGTGCTAGTCTCGGCGATCCTCAGCGTGAGCCAGCACGAATACGTCGTGGACGGCGCGGCGCGCGTTATCGAGGTGAACATTGACACTGCCGGGCAGTTTGCCGTGCGCTTCTATTTCATCGAGCCCGCGGTGGGTGCCGGCCCCGGCGGGATCGGGGCGGCGACGCTCGGCAAAGTGCAGGGCATCCTGACTGACGCCGCCGATCGCAGCGGCACGGATGCGTGGAAAAAAGTCGTGAAGAGCTACCCGGCGACCACGCACGCCCGCACGATCGAATACCGTGTGAGCAGCAAGGAATCGCTCACGCAGATTTTCACGAGCGCCGCAAGCAGCCAGTCCACGGGCAGGGCGGGGCAGGTGAACGTCGCGAACTGACGTAGTGGGCGGCGGGTTTTTTGTAGCCGCGCTTGTGAAAGCGCGGGCTGATCTTCCCGCGTGTGTGCAAAAGAGCGCCCGTGCCAGGCAGCAGGGATTCAGTCCCTGAGGTTATTTCAAACGCAGAGGTGCAGAGATCTTGGGAGAGGATCGCAGTGGGATGAAATGAAACTGCCCGTGCCGTTCGGCGCGCCTACTTCCCGTGCGCTTCGCTCGCGTGCCGCTTCAGCAGGTCGCCGCCGAAGTCATTTGCGAAGTCGCGCCAGATGCAGTGGACGTGGTTCGCGTTGTTCTGCGTGTTGTCGTATTCGAGGACGAACTCCGTGTTCTGGATGCGGTAGTAGTGCGGCTGGCCGAGTTCGAAGCCGCCCACCCACTCGAAGAACACGTTGCCGATTCCGGCCTTCTCGATTTTCGCAAACTCCTCCGCGGCGACATCCGTGCGGCAGCGGAAAAGGTAGAGCTTGATGATCTTCACGAGCGCCGCCTGCTGGTCGGCGCTCAGCTTCGATGCGGGAATGCCCTCGGGCTTCGTCGGGTTGGGGCGCTTGGGGTCGTTGAAAATTTCCTTCGGTGCGTCGCCGGGCATCACCGCGAGTTTGCGCTGCTCATCGTCCAGCGATTTCACTAGCGAACGTCCCAGATCTTCCTCGAGGCCGAGCACGCGCAGGCCCTTGCGATCACCTTCGCGCACTTCGCCGGGATTCGTGCCGAAGAACGACGGCGTCATCGAGGGCGCGGCGTCGCCGGCGCTCGTGTAATTGAACGACTGGTGATGCCCCTCCCAGCGCCACGCCCACACTTTCGCTCCCGGCGTGCCGAAGATGCTCACGTAATATTTCAGCGGATCGCGCTTGCCCGTGGTGTCCTTCTCCATCTCGCGGAGGATTGCTTCGAGGCTCTGGATGACATCCGCCTTCTTGTATCCGTCGTCGCTCAGGCCGGTCTTCAAAAGCGCGCGCGCGAGTGCGACCTGCGGCTCGGTCATTTCCTTGATCGGAAGCCCCTTCCGCTCGCGCGGGATGAAGTGCCAGTTCACGCGCTCGCCCTTCGCGTCGCTCTCAAATGGAAACGTGGCCTTCGCCTTTTGCTCGGGCGTGAGCGTTGCGAGAAGTGCGTTCGCGGCCTTCGCCATTTCGACATTCGCGTCGTGCGCGAATGCGGAGGTGGCGAGGGCGAGGAGGATGGCGGTAGAGGTGAGTTTCATTGTTGGGTTGGTGGATGGAGAACCGGGATGTAGCGGCGAGATTAGAGATTATCCCGCCAACTGTCCGGATGCCGGCGGAGATCCATCGCGGAGACGATGAGCACCTCTTCGCCGCGAATCTGATAGATGACGCCGTGGGGAAAACGATGCGTGCGGCAGCGTCGCGTGTGCGGTGAAAGTTTCATCCATGCCTCGGGATGACGCAGGATGCGCTCAATGCCTGTCCCGACCTCGTGGAGAAAATCCGCGCCAAGTCCGGGCTGTTGGGACTCGTGGTATTCGGCAGCCTCGGCGAATTCGCGCAGCGCCGGGGAGAGAAGGCGATGCGTCACTTTGCGAACCTGCGCCGCAGTTCCGCCATCGCCGCCGGGCCGTCCGTCGCGGTGATTTCCCCTCGCTCGAATGCTGTGATCCGATCCTCCGACTCGCGCGCCCATGCCGCGTCAGTCTCCGGCTGATCGGGTGCATCGAATGAGCGGAGCAACAGTTCCGCAATTTCCGCGCGCTCGTCTGCCGGCAGTCCCAGCAGGGTGGATTTTTCCGTGGCAGTCATGGCGGGAAAGTAGCGGCGATATTGCCTGCTGAAAAGCCCTACTTCGGCCTCTCCGTCGTGAAGCGCCACTGCTCGTCGAAGAATCCCGCGTCCACGATCTTGCCGGGGAATTTGTCATCCGGCAGCACGGTCGTGTCCACGATGGCCCAGTCGGGCAGCTTCGGCGTCTGGAGGGAGTTCGTCCCGCTCGCGCAGGCGCGGCTGAAGGTGAAGCCGCTGTTGAGCACGACGTAGCGGCGCGGGTTCAGCGGATTCGGGAAAATGAGGATCGGCACGTGCGTCGCCGCGTCGTATTTCTTCCCGCCGAATTCGAGCCCGTCCTTCGTCCACTTCACCGGGAGCTTGTCGGCGATCTTTTTCAGCACGGCGTTCGAGGAGGGATCGCCCCAGAGGATGAGGTTGCTGTCTTTGATTTGCGCATCGGTGAGCGCCGAGTCGTCCACGGTCGGCGCATCGCCGCGGAAAATCGCGCGCCACTGTTTCGTCGCCTGATTGAGTTCGCCCAGCGTCCACTCGCAGATCTGGGAGTTTAGCGCCGCACGGGTGGGTATCACGAAGATGAAGCTGTCCATGAAGGCGTTATCAATCGGGCCGGTTAGTCCATGCCTCTTGCCCAGAGGAACGTCGCCAGGAATTTTTGGAAAGGTTCTCACTCTCTGCCAGCCGCCGCCGTATTTTGCGAATCTGCAGAGGATGTATCCACGGCTGCCGTCGATCGGATGTTTCACCTCATCCCAATCAAGGCTGTGCATCGTTCCATCAATTTCCAACGACGCGGACTTCTTTAGGGATGAATACTGAGGTTCATTTTCCCGGATGGTGACGACTATCTCCGACACATTCTTGGTCTTGACCGTGAGCTTGTTGTCCTTCCTCACCGCGTTAACGTCCGCCCGCTCCCAGTGGTGTTCCAGCCCCGAGATTTGCAACCAGCCGAGATCGTTATACTCCAAGGTGTAGGTGCTCAGGTGTGATCTATCCCGAGTCGTCTTCCCCTTTTGCAGCAACTCATCAATCCTCTCCACGATCTTCTTCTTCTTCTCCGGTTCGTATTTGTGGCCGACGCCGGGGCCGATGAACTCCTCGATGTTCACGTGCTCCTTTTCCGCGAAGCGCTTCATGATCGTGGTGCTCTGGCCCTGTTTGTCCTCGCTGCCGTGGTAGGCGAGGATGGGGTGGTTGGCGAAGTTGGCGACGGCGACGGTGGCGTCATACCAGCGGTAGAGGATGACTTCCCACCACGGCGGCGGCGTCTTGCCCGCGGCGAAGACGCCCGCGTATTCCGCCGTCTCGGCAAAGCCCGCGCCGGTGTGCGTGACGGCCCACAGCCCGCTGTGATGCACGCCGAGGTGCCACGCGCTCGCGCCGCCCATCGAGAAGCCGGCGTTCACGAGGCGGCTGCGGTCCACGGGATACGCGCGCGCCGCGGCGTCGAGCGCCTCGAAGACGTCCACCTCGCCGGCGAATTTCGTGGCGTTGCAGTAGCGGCCGTAGGGGTGGATGACGAAGTTCGCGTCCGTCGCGAATTCGCCGGGTGATTTCATCCGGCCGGCGATGAAGGCGAGTTCGCTGAGCGTGTCGCCGCGGCCGTGATTCCAGATCCACGTCGGGCGCGGCGTCTTGTCGGCGGAGCCTTTCCAAGTCGCCGGGACGACCACGCCGAAGGGCTGCACGCTGCCGTCAATCTTCGAGCGGTAGCCGCGCACGACCGGCCCGGTCTGCGTCGTCCACGGAGCCTTGCCCTCGCGCAGCGCGGCGACTCGCGCCTTGCCCTCGGCGAGCAGCGTGCGCGCGGTAGCGACTTCCTTCACATTGTAGAATTCGTCGTAGCGCAGCGCCCAGTCCACGGCCTTGTGGAAGACTTCCACGTCGGGAAGCAGCGCGCTCAGTTCGGGCTTGAGCGTCGCGGATTTCAGCGCGGCGATTTCTTTGCCAAGCTCCGCCGCGCCCGCGGTGAGTTCCGCGCGATCCTTTTCGGGAATCTCGACGCCCTTCGGCGGGAACTGCTTCTGCGCGCGATTCTGCGCGGGCGACGAAGCGGGCGCGTTGGCGTCCGGGTCGGCGGCGGCGGGATTCGTTTGTGCGAACGCGGAGACGGTCAGAGCGAGGAAGCAGGCGAGGGGAAGTTTCATGGTTTGGGTATCCGCGTGGATGATGGAACTCAGGTGAGGGCGCGAGCTTTGCAGCAATCGAACGGATGGATGATTGGTGATGAATCACGCACGGTGGATAGCAAGCGGCGAAGCCGCCTCCCGGGTGGAGCACGCGACTCGCGTGCCGTCTGCGGCGACCCGCCGCAGACACCCGCAGCGTGCGTGTTCGTGAACAATGTCCAGATCGATACGCGCACAAATTTGGAAGTCCTGCGTGCGTGCTCATGCGCGTCGCCGCGAATCCGGCGAGTCGCCGAAAACAGCACGCGAGTCGCGTGCTCCACCTGGGAATCACCGGACGCCCGCGTCTCTAAGGAACCACCCGTGTCGTCGTGCTCCACGAACGTCGGGAAAGCTGCACGAGAGGCGGGAAAACGGCGAGCTTGTGAAAAATTTCACAAATTCACCTTGCTCCATTTTCCCGCGCCCGTTTTAGTCGCCCGCAGTGCCGCGCACAGCCGCCAGATTCATCATTTTCACTCTGCTTTCGATGCCCGTCCTCACGGGCTGCGAGCGAAGGCTTTCGTCCGCAAACATCGAGATCGCGAACAAGCAGCAGGAGATCGCCGCGAAACGCGCGAGCCGCAACGCCCATGTGACGGAGGGGCTCGCGCTGAAGGAAGTCGAGAGCATCCTCGGCCAGCCCGCACGCGTGGAGATGGAGAAGCGGCCGATCTTGGTGCAGAAGCAACTCGAGGTGACGCGCTGGTTCTACGAGCAGGACGGCAAGACCATCGAGCTGGTTTTTGTGGACGGAAATTTGCAGGGGAAAATCCCGCAGCTCGGCGCGCAGGGCGCGGAGGTCGCGACGCCGAATGTCGGCGCGCCCGCAATCCTGAGCACGACGGTATCGCAGCCCTGAAGCATGAACATTCCCGCCGACCTGCTCGCGAAAATTGACGAGGCGATCACGCATTACCCCGCGTCGAAGCGCTCCGCGTCGCTACCGCTGCTGCACTTGTGGCAGGAGCATTTTGGCTACGTCTCGGACGAGGCGAGCGCGTGGATCGCGGCGAAGCTCGGCCTCCAGCCGATCAATGTCCTCGAACTCGTCACCTTCTATCCGATGTTCCGCCGCCAGCCCGCGGGCGCGACGCACATCCGCATCTGCCGCACGCTCTCGTGCGCGCTGGCGGGTGCGTATGAGCTGCGGAAAAAGGTCGCGGCTGCTGCGGGGATTGATCTCGCGAAATTTGAGGAGGAGCAGAAGCGCACGGTCGTCCACGGGCATCCGCACAATCCGGGTCACGGGAATCCGATCGCGGTCTCGCCGGATGGGAAATTTTCGATGGAATTCGTCGAGTGCCTTGCGAGCTGCGGCACCGCGCCGGTCGCGATGGTGAATGACAATTTTAAGGAAAGCATCTCGTTGGAAAAAGCGGCGGAGCTTCTGCGCGTGAACACAAGCGACGCGACGCTGCCAAAGGTGAAGCCGGCGCACCCGCGTGAGAAGCGGATCGTTTTCAAAAACATCGATGTCGCGGGCTACACGCCGGACATCGAGTGCTACATCCGCAATGGCGGCTACGAGCAGCTCAAGAAGGCGCTCACGATGAAGCGCACGGAAATCGTGGACGAGGTGAAGAAGTCCGGCCTGCGCGGACGCGGCGGCGCGGGATTCCCGTGCGGCGTGAAGTGGGGGTTCATCAAGCCCGACGAGAAAAAGCCTGTGTATCTCATCTGCAACGCGGACGAGTCCGAGCCGGGCACTTTCAAGGACCGCTACATCATCCATCAGGATCCGCATCAGCTCATCGAGGGCATGGTCATCTCGTGCTACGCGGTCGGCGCTAAGCTCGCGTATATCTACATCCGCGGCGAATTCCCCGAGGGCGCGATCATTTTGGAAAAGGCGCTGGCCGAGGCGCGGGTGAAAAATTTCCTCGGGAAAAATGTGCTCGGCAGCGGATTCGACTGCGAGATTTACGTGCATCGCGGCGCGGGAGCTTACATCTGCGGCGAGGAGACCGGCCTCATCGAATCGCTTGAAGGCAAGCGCGCATATCCGCGCATCAAGCCGCCGTATTTCCCCGCCGTGCTCGGCCTCTACCAGTGCCCGACCATCGTGAACAACGTCGAGACGCTCTGCGACGTGAAGCACATCCTCGCGCTCGGAGGCGGCGCGGAATACGCGAAGCTCGGCAAGCCGAACAACACCGGCACGCGCATCGTGTGCGTGAGCGGCGACGTGCAGAAGCCGGGCTACTACGAGATCGAAGTTGGTAGCATGACGTTCGGCGAACTGCTGAACGACGTGTGCGGGGGACCGAAGCCCGGACGCAAATTCAAGGCGGTCATCCCCGGCGGTTCGTCGGCAAAAGTGCTGCGCTTCGGCGAGCGTTTCAAACTCAAGGATCGCGAACTCGGCGTGGACGACATCCCGCTCGATTTCGACACGCTCGCAGCTTGTGGCTCGATGGCCGGCAGCGGCGGCGTGATGGTCATGGACGACTCTCGCAACATGGTCGAGAGCCTGAACAATCTGAACGAATTCTACGCGCACGAGAGCTGCGGTCAGTGCACGCCGTGCCGCGAAGGCGCACAGTGGATGCGCAAGATTACCGATCGCATCGTCGCTGGCGGCGGCACCGAGAAGGATCCCGCCACTTTGAAAAACGTGGCCGACAACATCGCCGGGAAGACGATCTGCGCATTCGGCGAAGCCTGCTCGTGGCCCGTGCAAAGTTTCCTCGCGAAGTTCCCCGAGGAATTTGCCGCGAAATCCGTGAAGCCGCTCCCGCCGCCGATGCCGCCGGAATACAATGCGGAAGAGCTGGAGAAAAATGCGAAAGTCGCCGCCGTGGATGCGCCGCGCGGCAACTCGCAGGAAGTCATGGCGGAGGCCGCGTCAAGGTGATGAAGCAGGAAGCCATGAATTCAGGAAATTTGGAGGATCCGCTGACGGAGAAAATTCTCGGTGCGGCGATTCGCGTTCATCGCGAATTGGGGCCGGGGTTTCTTGAATCCATCTATGAGGAGGCGCTGGCGATCGAATTCACTGCGAGTGGAATTCGTTACGAACGACAGAAACCTCTCGCGATACTTTACCATGAGCACTTGGTCGGTGAGCACAGGTTGGATTTTCTTGTCGAGTCCACTGTCGTGGTAGAACTGAAAGCAATCGCTGAGTTCGAAAAGGTTCATTTCGCCATCGTGCGTTCCTACCTCAAGGCAGCGGGCATTCAGTGCGGCCTGCTGCTGAATTTTGCCAAACCCACACTCGATATCAAACGCATCGGCCGGGAATTCACCGGCGCGAGACGCCCGCTCGATTTAGAGGCATAAGATCATGTTGAAGCAGGAAACCATGAAGCTAGGAAAATTCGGATTGCAGTCAGAGGGTTCTGCCTGCCGAAGTTTCTGCCTTCTTGTTTCATCACGTCTTCGCCGAGTTTCTGGTTTCCTGGCTTCCTGCTTCAAAAAATGAGCACCGCGACAGCCACTCCCGTGCAGATGGTCAACGTCCAGATCGACGGCGTCTGGATGCAGTTTCCGAAGGGCACGCGCGTGATCGAGGCGTGCAAGCAGGCGGCGAAACTCGTCCCGCACTACTGCTACCACCCGAAGCTCTCGTCGCCCGGCAACTGCCGCATGTGCCTCATCGAAATGGGGACGCCGAAGATGACTCCGGATCGCAAGCCTGTCGTCGGCGCGGATGGAAAACCGGAGATTGCGTGGATTCCGCGGCCGCAGATTTCCTGCGCGCAGGACGTGAGCGAGGGCATGGGCGTGCGCACGAATTCGCCGATGGTGCAGGAGTGCCGCAAGGGCGTGATGGAGTTCCTGCTCATCAATCATCCGCTCGACTGCCCCATCTGCGACCAGGCGGGCGAGTGCAAGCTGCAGGAATTTTCCGTCGAGCACGGCAACGCGAATTCGCG
>BJFP01000136.1 GCA_014189875.1 Verrucomicrobiota bacterium
TCCGGACAGCAGCGGAAGACGCCTTGGCCGGGGCAGCGCCACCCGCGCCACCACCCCAACCTTCGCCGCCGTCCTGCCCCTGTTGGGGCGGCCCAGCCAATCCGGTCCCCTTGGCGAGGCCGTGCGCGCCGCCGCCGCCTGAGCCGCCGTTGCTTGCCGGAACCGAGGGCGGGGCCGAACTCGCGCCATGTCCGCCACCCACGGCACGAACCACGTCCTTGCCGACGCGGGCGATGAACGAGTCGCCGCCGTTCGAGAGGGTGCCGCGCCCGTAGCCCGTTCCGCCGACGCCAATTCCGATCGAATACTCCCCCTTCGCCAGTGTCAGCTTTCCAGTGAGAAATCCACCGGCCCCACCACCGCCGCCGTCGTAGGTTCCGCCACCACCACCGCCTCCGCCGACCACGAGATACTCGATTTCACCATCGCCCATCACACTTAGCTTGCCGCCTTCGGTGAACGTATGCGCCGTCCAATGCTTACCGCCTTCGGTGTAGTACGTCGTCGCGCCACCCTCGGCGTGGATGCCTTCCCACGAACCGCTGGCCGTGGCCAGCACGCAGACCGGCAGCGAGGTGGCAGTCAGTCCCGTGCTATCCGTGGCCCGGGCCGTCACCGAATGACTGCCTGCGGGAACGTCGGACCACTCGTAGGCGCACGGTTCGGACGCCGCTTCGCCGATCTTGAAGTCGCCACGAAAGAACTCGACTTTGCGAATGCTGCTGTCGCCGTGCAGGATGGAAGTCTTCGCCGTCAGTCTTAGCTTTGCACCGGCTTTCACCACGGTTGGATTCGCCGGTTCCGCGATGGAGCAGGCCACACGTAACGCGAAGTTGGCCCGGATCGCTGCATCGCCAAAGACACGAACCGTCGTCGTGTCGGCGGCCTTGGCATCCGCCAGTTCCGCCGTTCCCTTCAGAATGGTCCAGCCTGTGAAAATATGGTTGGGGGCGGGCGTAGCGCGGATCGGAATCGCCGCCCCCTTCGCCACGATGAGCAAACTGGCTGGCGCGACCGTCCCACCTAGGCCGGCAGACAACGTCAGCGGCGCAGTCACTCCATCGGTGCCGAACACCCGGGCGGGCAGCCCTTCCCGGTTGTAGAGACTGCAGTACGGCGCATCCTTAGTGTGGAACCCGTAGCGCACGCCAGCCGCCGCGGCCACCTTTTCGCTGGTGACGACGACGGTGTTGCCGACGATATCGGCCTGCGCCGGCCAGTATTTCTCATCCGGACCGCGGATGGCGAACCCGACGAGCGCAGCGCTCCCAGTCGCGTCTTCTTTGACGCGATAGGCCGCCGTGCTGCTGCCGGTTTTTCCGTGATACGGGTGCGAATCGCCTTTTGGATCCAGCCACATTTCCTTGGCGACCAGTCCGCCGCCCACGTGGTTGAACTCGAGCACCGCCTTGGCCCCATCATAGGTGATCGTCCTGAGCATCGGGCCGGAATAGACAATCTTCTCCCCGTACGTGATGCCGCGCGCCGCCAGCGCGAGTCGGTCGCCGACTGGACGTTTCGGGTTGGGGTGAATGCTTCCGCCAAAGTCGCTGATTACGGCCAAGCCCGTGTTTCGGCCCTGCATCGCCGTCAGGGTCTGGGACTCACGCCCCCAGTCCCACCCTGGGCCATGCGGGAGCTGGACGATGTGAAAGGCCAAATCCGGGTTCTGGAAGTCGTTCCGCCAGCCGTCGATCAGCGCGGAAAGCATGAGGCGATATTTCCAGTCACCGCCGTTGCCTTCGCCCTGATACCAAATTACGCCACGCATTCGGCAGTCGAGGAGCGGTTGAATATCCCGGAAGTAGCACCCCGAGGGCAAGCCGACGGGATGAGCCTTATCGTCGGTTCTGGGCTTTTCGAAAGGCGTGACGGCAGAGGGGCTCATATAAGTCTGAATGCGAGCGCCACCTTGTGCTGCAAAGATGAGCCCGACAGGAACCTTCCGCTGTTCCTGCAAGTGTCGTCCAAAAAAATAGCCAACGGCCGAGAATCGGTAAATCGTCTTGGGGGTTGCCTCGCTCCAAACTCCGACTGAATCGTATTGTGTAGCGCCCGCATCGCTGTGCTTGTACGTAGTGAACAATCGCAGCATCGGATTGGATGGCGCGGTGTCAGCATGTGCCTTGTCCGACTCGTCACAACTAGCCAAGCCCCAATCCATGTTGGACTGGCCGGAACAGAGCCAGACCTCGCCGACGAGCACGTTCTTGTAACTGAGCGTGTTCTTGCCGACGACGGTCATCTCGAACGGCCCGCCCGCCTCGCCGGCCGGGATGGCGACCACCCAGCGGCCGCCCTCGCCGGCGGTCGCACTTGCCTGCTTGCCGCGAAACGTGACGGTCACGACCTCACCGGTATCCGCCGTGCCCCAGAGCTTGGCCTCCGTCTGCTGCTGCAAGACCATGCCGTCGGTGCAGAGCGCGTACGGCTTGACCTCCGCCCGCGCAGTGAACACGAAACGCCCCAGGCTCAGAGTCAGGATGACTACTAGCAGGAAATTGCTTCCACGCCCGCCGCACCGGAAGCGGTCAGAACTCGGACGGACGTCTGCGGGTGTGGAGATATGAGTCATGGATGAAAATGCGGATTTGGATTCCTATTTGGATTTCTATTCAGGGAGAGCCCGGTGAATCAATCTTCCGGGTGGCATTGCATTAGTGTGACCTTGTGCTTGGCGGGTTCTTCCGCAACCACGATGCTGACGGCACCGAGCATCACCACAAAACAGGTCAGATACAGTCACATTTCGATTGTCCCTTGTCCCGATAGTTCGACCCATTCGTCATTTGCCAGTGTTCGGAGCAGCTTTCTCGTCTCCCTTCGCCGGACGAGATTCTTCGAACTTCGCGATGCCGGCGTAGGGGTATTTCGAAACCATGTCCCAGGCGAGCTTCTGCAAGATCGCGCGCTGGTCGTCGGGCAATCCATCACCATCCTTACCCGGAAACTTGAGCCCTTCCGGCGACATCCGATATAGGGCCGCAAAGTGCATATAAGCGCCCAGTCGCATACCAAGAAGGCCCTGGTGCGGCATGATGTCGCCTCCTAGCACCGAACCCGATACTTTCGTCACGCCGGGGAACTTCCCGGCCACGATCATCTTCCGCACTTCTAGCATCCCGTCCCCGAGCGGCACGAGGAAGACGACTCGCTTGCCGGCCTTGGTATTGACCTCGTCCACATAGGCCTCCTGCTGTTTGCGGTACTTTTCCATCTTGGTTTGGTATTCCGCGAGGTCCGTCGTTTCGTACTCCTCCGGTGACTTGACGCCATGTCGGCCATCACCCACCAGCCACGGCATCTGAATGAAGACGCCGCGAAAGTTGGGATTATGCTTAGGGCCGAGTTCCACGAGGGTCGGCAGGAAATTTGGGATCCCTCCGCTGTGTTGCCAAACGTAGGCGTCGATTTCGCCCTTTTCGAGCAGCGGCGTCAGGTCCTCAATGCGGCCGCTGTTGAGGCCCTGCTTGTTGAGTTTCATATGCCCGACGATGCCAGCCGCCTGACACAACGGCGCCGAGTTTTCGGTGGACCAACTGTGCCCCCCGCTAATCACTCGCAGGCCGGCCGGCTTTTCCGCGACGGCGGGCCGCTTTGGCTCCTCGGCCATGGCGCCCGTGGCCAATATTCCCACCAACAGCGCCGTAACCCAGATTACTGGAAGAAATTTGCTTTCGCGCCCGCCGCACCGGAAACGGCCAGAATGCGGGCGGGTGTCAGCGGGTGTGGAGATATGAGTCATGGATGAAAATGCGGATTTGGATTTCGATTTGGATTTCTATTCAGGGAGAGCCCGGTGAATCAATCCTCCGGGTGGCATTGCATGAGAAGGAATTTGTAGAAGGAATTTTCTTCCGTGCCCGCCGCACCGGAAACCGTCACAGCGGGGATCGGCGCCGGGGAGTGAGGGGGGGGCTGCTATGTTCTGAATTACTTCTTTCGCTCCAACTCTCTGCCCACGGCAACGCGAGCAGCCGTTCAACGTCTGTCGTCGCGGCGGACTTCTCCGTGCCCGCCGTTGCAGGCTTCTGCTGGGCCCGCGCCGCCGGACCCGTCGCGCACAGCACACCCATCGCCACCAGAGCACACACCATTTGAACGAATGCCGACATACTCTTCCTGTTCATCGCATTGCTCCGTTCCGGTTGCAGATTTCAGGTTTCGTTTGCCGTGGCCATCAGCCGCTCCATTCGTCCCTGCTACTTCGCTTTCTCTGCCGGCGATTCGTCCATCACCACCCGGAGGCCGATCATCGGATTCCGCCAAAGTTCTCGTGAATACGTCCAATCCCTCGATGCTGACCGACACAGCCTGACATAACTGTTCCAGGCGCCGCCGCGCACGATGCCGCCCGTAGAATGGGGATTTTCCCCCTCCCCTGTCGGATCGGTCACCGCCTGCGACGGGTATGCGGAGTGCTTATTCTCGCACCATTCCCAAACGTTACCCAGCATGTCGTACAATCCCCATGCGTTCGGCTGCTTCCCGCCCACCGGATGCGTGCCCGCCAAACGGTGATCGTGCTGCTTGGCCGGCCAGTGCGCCGAAAGGGCGCCGCCCTCGTAAGCGACGCCGCTGTTGCCGCCGTACCAGGCGATGGCGTCCAGTTCCGGTCCGTTGTTCGCACCTTGGATCGTCACCTTGCCGATATACGATGCCTTGTCCGTGCCCGCGCGGCAGGCCCATTCCCATTCGGCTTCCGTCGGCAGCCGGAACTTCCCGCCGGCGCTGCTATCCTTGCCCGCGGTCATTTCGCCTAACTTCCGCATGAACTTCTGTGCCTGGTCCCATCTCACGGTCTCCACCGGCGCCCGCGGCCCGGCCTTCTGGAACCAACTCGGGTTGTTCCCCATCATACACTGCCACTGTTCCTGGGTCACCTCGTACTTGCCCATCCAGAAACCCTTCGTCAGCTTCACCCGGTGTAGCCGCTCGTGCATGTCCCGGCCCGGCTCGTTCATCGGACTCCCCATCATGTACTCGCCCGGCGGAATCCACACGAACTCCAGTTTCACGTTGTTGCCCAGGTCCAGGAACTTTGCGGTCCCCGGCTTCCTACCGCTCTCGTCTATCCGCGGCAACGCCGGATCCGGGGCCGGGTCCGGGCCGAGCAGCAGCCACTCGGCGCCATGCCAGCCCAACTTAAACTTGATCGCTTGGCGTTCCCGCGTTAACAACGCGCGGTACGGTAAAAAAGGGCCGTGTTCAAGCATCATCCAATGGTATGGTCCATCTTTGCTCAACGCGTTTTCCGCCGCATGCTGTAGTCGCTTGTTCTCCGGATTCTTGTGGAATGCGTCCCTGAACTGCCGCACAGCGCCTTCGGCAACCTTGTACTCCTTCGCCGCTGCGGCCGCGGCCGTCGCTTCTTCGGCTGTCAATTTCCGGGAACTGTCCTTCGGTTCGCCTTTAATATTCACCTTCTGCGTCTCTAACTTGGCTGTGGCCTCCTTGATCCGGCGCTCCGCCACGGTCCATTCCGGATTCGCTTCGATTCCCACCTTCAGGACGGGTTCGTATTCCTTGATCGCCTCTTGCCGGTACTTCTCAATGGCGTCCTCGACCAGACGCCGTTCCGCCGCCAACTGCTTCATGCCGGCCTCGCCCAGCACCTCCTTAAATCTGGCTTCGAAGTAGGGTTCGCACTTCCCGCCTCGCGCATAAGTCGTCAGAAACCCATCGTTAGCTACCATGACGAACAAGTCAAAGACGGTCGGGAACGCCTCGTCGACCTTCCCCTCTTCAATCTGCCGGTACACCTCGCCCTCCCGCTTCGTGATCTCTAAGTACGCGCGCTTAAACCGGTCCTGATGCTCCTTGTCGTCCTTTAGCCAAGGAGCATACTGAGGCTTGGAGAAAGGCTCGCGCAGGGCCGTCCACGGCAGCGCAAGCAGCCGTTCAATGTTCGCCGTCGCAGCCGCCTCCTTCGCGCTCGCCGCCGCGGCGGGCTTTTCCTGGGCCCGCACCGCAGTGGCGCACAAGAGAAGAGCGAAAGTCAGCAGACCGATCGTCGTTGGTTTCATGGCTGCAGGCAATTGCTTCCGCGCCCGCCGCCCCGGAAGCGGTCAGAGCCAGGATCGGCGCCGGGGGGAGAGGAGGGCTGGTCCGCGGGCCGTCCGACAACCAGTGAGTAGCTGGCCGCGCCTGCGCAGGAATAAGTATCACCAAGGCCCCGTGAAGCTCTCACTGCTGTAACTTGCCGTGAATATCCGAAAGGCATTGAACTTGGCCGATTTTCTTTTTCAACAATAGAAACATCGCGGCAACCGATTGAGAATCTCTCCTGATTACATTACCTCCGAGATCACTCCAGTGCTGTCGCCGAATTTTTCGCGTTCGACGCCCATCTTCTGGGCCATGGTGAGGAGCAGGTTGCTGTGGCGGGCACGCTGGTTCACGGGACGGATGCAAACGGATTCGATGGACCCGCCCTCCATGTCGTATTTAAAGCCATCCGGCTTCCCGGCAGCGTTGAAGTCAACGTGACTTCCATGTTTGAGCCCGAGCCCCTTGCCTCCCGCGAGCACGAAAGGCAGATTGGCCGTAACATGCCCGCATCCGTTTGACATCTGACTGCCAATAAGAGCCATCGTTGAATCAATGAGAGGGCCATTGACATCGCGGAGTTCCACGAGTCGATCGAGGAAGTAACTGAACTGTTCGATATTGTAAATGTCGCTCTTCACCAAGTCCTCGTTCTGTCTGTGCGACAGCCCGTGCCGTCCCATCGTGATGCCAATCTCCGGGGAGACGGAACCCGTGTTCTCCTGGCCGGTACTGAACGTGACCACCCGGGTGAGGTCGGCTTGGAATGCCAGCGCGATGAGGTCATACGTGATGCGCAGGTATTCGCCAAATCCGCCAGCCGCACTCGGCTTCTTGTTTACACGTGCCTCCTGAGCGGGCTCCAACTTTGGCAACGGCTTGTCGAGCCACGCATTCGCCCGCTCCAGGCGGACCTCCACTTCGCGAACTGCCGCGATGTAATCTTGCAATCGGCCGCGATCATCATTTCCCAACTGCCTGTTGAGCGAACGGGCATCATCGAGAACCGTATCGAGCATGCTGCCGCGGCGGTTCAAATTGCGGCGCTGTTTGGCGATTCCATCCTTCGACCCCACGAAGAATCGCTGAAAGATGCTCTCCGGATTGCGTTCGATGGGAAGAGAAATGCCATTGGCGTTGGTCGCCAGGTGCTCGCCACCGATTTCTAGCGAAGGGAACCGGGTATAGGCTGCCGTTTTCTCGGCGATGACCTGATCCACAGAAATCGATCCCGTTCCTGGGTCTCTTTCCGCCCCCCTGAGGAAACATGACTGACAATGACCGGCCCTAGGCGTAGCGAGATGAAGCCCACTGATGGGCGTGATCAGGGCGCGGTGCTTTTCCAGAGGTGCGAGCGAGCGCGAAAAATTGTATTTCGGCCCCGCCTCGGTGATCTGCCAAGCGCGGACGTGAACGCCATCGGGCAGGCAGATGAAGATGCTCCGGCGCGGCTTCACCGCTTCGGTGGCAGCCGACGAGCGAGTCGGCAACATGCAGTCGAGAAACGGCAGAGCCAGTGACACGCCGATACCCTTGAGGACATCGCGACGATTCAGGCGGGGTGTAGTGCGGAGAATGTGCATGGTTTTGATCGTTTGTGTGAATTACCGTTTCTGAAATAGATCCGAGGTTACCAGGTTGGCAAGGACGGTTCTGAGTCGATACTGATCGCTGCGGCTGGCGGCTGCGATCTTCTTGATCTCCGCTTCGTCATCAAAGGTCATCGTGCGGCGAAGGGCGAACGTGGCCAAGTTCTTGACGAGCGTCTCGGCGAAGCGGTCGAGATCTTCGACCATGAGCCGCTTGAACTCCTCCGCGCCGTCAAACTTTCGGCCATCGGTCAATACGCCGGAGGCATTGACGGGAAACTGTGGCTCTTTCACCTTGCCAACCGGCTCTCTGAAATTGGAGGGACGATCCACCGCCCGCCAGCGACCGATCGCATCGTAAGCTTCAAATGCGAAACCGAGGGGATCGATCTTTGAATGGCAGGCGAGACAAGAGGCGGTCGTTGCATGGGCGTCGAGTTGCATGCGGAGTGTGGATTTGCCCGCATCCGGACGCGTGAGGTTGAGCGGCTCGACATTGGGGGGCGGCGGCGGAATCGTGGCTCCCAACATCACCTCTGCAATCCAGACGCCGCGGTTGATGGGGCGGTGCCTGGTTCCGTCCGAAGTCAGTGTGAGAATCGCCGCTTGCGTGAGCAGCCCGCCGCGATGATCCTCGGGACGCAGTTTCACACGCACGAAATCTTGGCCTTCTGCCGACATCCCATAATGGGTTGCCAGGCGCCGGTTCATCATGGTCCAGTCGGACGTGAGAAATTCGCGGATCGGCAGATTCTCGCGAAATACCTCGGCAAAGAAATCGGTCGTCTCCTGGATCATGCTCGCTTCCAGATGCCGGTCGTATTCCGGATAGAGCTTCTTGTCGGGTGGAAACATGCCAACGTTTTGCAATTGCAGCCACTGTCGGGGGAAGGCCTTGGTGAAACGGCCACTTTTCGGGTCGGCCAGCAACCGGGCAAACTGCTTCCGCAGCACCTCCGGTTTGCGTAACTCGCCGGCTCGCGCGGCAGTGGACAATTCGTCGTCCGGCATCGAGCCCCAGAGGAAAAAGGACAGTCGGCTCGCCAGTTCCCAGTCGTTGATTCGTTCGCGGCGTTCCTTGGCGGCCCCCTCCTGAATGAAGATGAAGTTTCTCGACGCGAGAATCGCGGTCAAGGCGGCCCGATAGGCGGAGCGGAACGATTCGCCGGCCTTTTTTTCGCTCTCAATTAACTTAACGTAGTCAGCGATCTCGGCGTCCGTCACGGGTCTGCGCCAGGCACGCTCGGTGAAGTGGTGGAGTGTCTTGCGAACCTCCGCGGCATTCTCTGGGTCAACTGGAACGAGACTTTCCCGTTTCTTCTTCCCTTCCTCCGTGACGTAGGGCGCTTCCGTTTCGATCCAGTCGATCAACAATAACGGCTCTTTCGGCTTCCCCTCGTCGTCGAACGGCTGTGGATTTTTCTGATCGAGCCGGCTCGTGCCATGCACTCGCATGGTGATCTCAACAACGGCGGCGTCGAACTCCAGCACGATCGGCTTGTCCTCGGGAGAGAGGATCTCACGATCGAAGATCGGCTGGGGCTGATTGTCCGCATAGAAGGTCAGACGCGGCGCCGCTCCACCGGCAGGCACCAATGCGCTGACCTGCACCCGCACCTTGACCTCATTTCCATTGACGCCGTTCGAATAAATCCTGCGAGCGCTCCCCATGAAGGCCAGATGTCGCACCTGGCCACTGCGTTCGACCAGCCGGTTCTTGGCCCCACCCGCGAGCTTAGTGGCGTTCTGGCGAGTGATGGCCGGCGGCGCTACCTTTTCCGGGACGGCAATCGACACGACCGCCTCGGCCGCATTGAAATACTTCTCGATGTGCGATGGTGAAAGAGTCAGCACGGAGCCAATATTCTCGAAACCGCGCCATCTCGTGTCCTCGTTGAAGAGACCGGGCTGATCGACGTCAAAGCGGACGCCGAGCAGGTCGTGGACGATGTTACCGTATTCGTTGCGACTGAGTCGAAAATGAGAGACCGGCCCCCTCGCGGCCATCCGTGCTGTTTCGCCCTTCTTGAGTTCGGTGGCAATCCACTCGACGACACCTGCATTCTCCACCGCGGACGGCCGGGACTGCTCCTTCTTGGGCGGCATGTCTCCGCCATTGACCTGGGTGAGCACTTCCCCCCATTGCTCGCCGATGGTCTGATCGGCAAAGTTGAAGGCGAGCGTGTCCAGCCGCAAGTGCCCGCTCTGCTTCTTTTCACCGTGGCAGCGGACGCAATGCGTGGCGAAGTACGTCCGGACGAACTTCGCATCCACCGGATCGGCGGCCTTTGCGGTTTGGGTGACTGCCAGCAAGCCGAGCGAGGCTGTTATCCACAGGGGGTATTTCAAGGAGATCACGCTGGAATTTGCTTTTGCGCCAGCCGCATCGGGGCCGGTGAGAGCGGGGATCGGCACCGGGGAGTGAGGGGAGTTGGCTGCAAGAAAATTTCTCTCGCGCCCGCCGCACCGGAAACGGTCAGAACTCGGACGGGCGTCAGGGAGTGTGGAGGGATGAGTCATGGATGATTTGGACTTTGTTCAGGGTGGAGCCCGGTGAATCAATCTTTCGGGAGGGGTTGCGTTAGAAGAAATTTGCTTTCGCGCCCCGCCGCACCGGAAACGCTCAGAACGCGGACGGGCGTCGGGGAGTGAGGGGGTATGTTCATCTAGTCACCTATCTTGAGTCAGACAGGGGGCTGTGTGGTGCAAGAAGCTGATTACCTCTCCTTGTCTTGGTACACCTCCAGCTCAGCGACAGCCATCTGTCTGCCTTGCTGGTTCGGGCCGTCGGGTTTCAATGCCTGGATCCGGACGTAGCGCGCGGACGTCGCGGCAAAGGTATGCTCTGCTTTCTCGCCCGTCGCGTCCTTCACGTGCGCCACGGTAGTCCAGGTCTGGCCGTCGGCGGAC
>BJFP01000137.1 GCA_014189875.1 Verrucomicrobiota bacterium
ATAACAAGGTCGAGCTAAACGATGTGTTAGTCGGCGAAGTCTGGTTCTGCTCCGGGCAATCGAATATGGAGTGGACCGTTGCCGCATCGAAGGACAAGGACAAGGAGATCGCCGCGTCGAACAATCCGCGCATCCGGCACTTCAAGGTGCCCCATGTGACCTCCAACAAGCCGGAGACCGAAGTGAAGACCGTGGGCGGATGGCAGGCAGCAACGCCGGCGACCACCGGGAACTTCACGGCCGTCGGCTATTTCTTTGGCCGTGAGCTGGAGAAGACGCTGGATGTGCCCGTCGGACTCATCGGCTGCAACTGGGGTGGCACGCGCATCGAGCCGTGGACTCCGCCGGTCGGTTTCCAGTCCGTGCCCGCGCTGAAAGCGGACTTTGCCGACAAACTCGCAATGTTCCCGGCCATGAATGCTGTCATGGTTCCCGCAACCGAGCCCGTGCTCGATGCAGAGGGCAAGCCCGTGCTGGACAAGGCCGGCAAGCCAACGGTGAAGCCGATCCTCGACGACAAGGGTAAGCCGAAGCTGAAACCCGGCGTGCTGCCGGACGGCAAACCAATGATGAATGCCCACCAGGGCTCACCTTTGGCAATGTATAATGCGATGGTCCATCCCATCGTCCCTTATGCGATCCGCGGAGCGCTGTGGTATCAGGGCGAAGCGAACAATGGCGAAGGGATGCTCTACTTCGAGAAAATGAAGGCGCTGATCAATGGCTGGCGCTCGGTTTGGCAGCAGGGTGATTTCCCGTTCCTTTTCGTCCAACTTGCACCGTATCGCTATAACAAGCCTGAAAACCTCCCGGCTATCTGGGAAGCCCAGACGGCCACGCTGTCCGTAGCTAACACGGGCATGGCGGTAATCACCGATGTCGCGACCGTCGGCAACATCCATCCGCCGGACAAGCAGACCGTCGCGCACCGACTCGCCCTGTGGGCGCTGGCAAAGACTTATGATAAGTCCGTGGGGAGTTATGCGAGCCCGCTGTTTGATTCACTCAAGGTCGAAGGCAGTAAGGCGCACCTTTCGTTTAAGAATGCGGAAGGCGGGCTGAAGGCCGCAAACGGCCAGGCGCTGACTTGGTTCACGATTGCCGGTGAGGACAAGAAGTTCATCGAGGCGAAGGCCGAGATCTCCGGCAGCTCTGTCATCGTGAGCGCCGAAGGTGTGAGCAAGCCTGTGGCTGTGCGCTTCGGCTGGCATGAGAAGGCAGAGCCGAACCTCGCCAATGCCGCTGGACTGCCGGCCTCACCCTTCCGCACCGACAAATGGACCGATGCGACGATGCCCGTCATCGCCCCTCCGCCCGCGCCCGCCCCGGTGAAAAAGTAAGACGCAGGGACGCACCCATTCCGGGTAGAGCGCGCGACTCGCGTGCTGTTTCCCGCGACCCTCCGAAAACACCGGGCGGCGTGAGGCTGCGCGACAGCCGCCAAAAACTGTGCGCCTTACTCCCCGACGCCCGTCCGCGTTCTGACCGTTGCCGGTGCGGCGGGCGCAAAAGCAATTTCCTTGCAGTCACAGCTCCGTGCGGCTGAGGAGCAGGCTGAGGAGCATGGCGTAGAAATCTATTTGCATGAGTGCGAATGCCTTTTCGCCGCTGTGCCGGCGGCGTCCGGCGGTGTCCTCCTCGGTCACGTCGTGGCGTGCGCCGAGTGCGAGGCGGGCCTGATTGAGCGTGTGGATCCATGCGCGGCCGTGATCGGAGGGGATACGGAGGATGGCGGTTTCACTCTCGCCAGTCATCGCCGCGAGGTCGGCGGCGACAATGTCCGTGTGGCTTTTGAAAAGTTCGCGGAGGCCTGGCTCGACGTATTCGCTCCATTCGGAATTAGCCTCGGCGTCGGCGTCGGGCTGGATGGTGGGCGGGCTGAAGATCCGCTTCCGCGCGGCGTCGTCTTCGGGCTCGGCGCACATGGGCAGGACACGCAGCAGTTCGAGGGCGACCGGATCGATCTCGGTGAATTCCCATCCTTCGTCGTTGCTTCGGATTTCCATGCTTTTAGCGGGCCTAGCGGGCCTTTGCGATGGTGGCGAGCAGCAGGTGGGAGTGGAGCTGCTGCACGTAGAATTCCGCCCGCTCGCGTGCGCCGCTCCACACGATGGAGCGGCCTTTTTGATGGACTTCGAGCATGTGGACCTCGGCCTTTTTCTGAGGAAATCCGAAGATCTTCATGAGGACTTTGGTGACGTAGTCCATGAGGTTGATTGGGTCGTTGTGGACGATGACATTCCACGGGATGTCGAGCGTCTCCTCGGTGCGCGTGTCCGTCTCAACGAGCACGTCGCCGCCGGTGGCGGCGAGTACGGACTTCATTCCTCGGATGCGCGGCATGTCGGTGAAAAAATCGGCCGGTGTCTCAGCACGTGCCCGGGGTGGCCGGCTTCAGAATGTCAATGCGATCGGCGGGGGTGCCGATGGCGATCTCGTCCGCCTCGATCTGCCGCGTGAAATCAATGATCGCGGGGAGCAATTGCTTCGTCTCCGCGCCGGCGGCGTGCTGGATCGTGAGCCCGAGGCACACGAGGTGCAGGCCCGCGGCGAGGATCAGGGCGATGAGGACCGGTTTCATGGGAGTGAGAAGCAGGACTACACAGCCTTCCGGCGCGTTTTGCACGGCAGATTTTTTTGGGAAAAATCTGCCGCCGCGAGGATGCGCCGCCAGATGCGATCCTGCACGCGGTGCATCTTCACGCGATCACGCGGCTCGATGTCATCGTAGCCGTTCAGGTGCAGCAGGCCGTGGATGATGTAGAGCGCCAGTTCCTCGATCATGCCGTGGCCGTGCTCGGCGGCGCAGCGCTTCGCGGTGTCCGCACTCACGACGATCTCGCCGTGATCAAAGGTGATGACGTCCGTCGCGCCGGGCATATTCATGAACTGCCGGTGGACGCGCGCGATCACCGCATCGCTCACCACGGCCACTTCCACGAGCGGGAATTTCGCCAGCGCATAGCGCGCGTCGCCGGAATTCCGCACGCATTCTGCGAGCGAAATCTCCGCGAGCTGCGTGAGCCGCCTCATGTCGAGGCGGATGCGGCGCTGCCGGTTGATGAGTGCGATTTGCACGATGCGAGAGTGCCACAGCGCGCGACGAACGCGAGCGCTCTCGGAAAAACGGCGGGTGACATTTTTCCGGAAACCCCGGAGCGCGGCGTCGCAGCCGGGCGGCCGGCTACTTTCTCAGCCGCAGCGACTCGGCCGTCTTTTTTGCGCCGGCCTGGTTTGCGGCATTGCCCTGCTCGGAGCAGCGGATGATGAGCACGAGGCCCTTGCCGTCCACGTTGTTCTCGCGTGCGAAATCCACGACGATGTCCACGGCTGCGCCGTTGAATTTCGCCGTGTAGGTGACGACGCGCAGGCCCACGCCGTCGCGTATCACGTCGTGCTCCGTGCTAACTTCGGCGAGGTCGGTGAGGCCGGGGAAATGCGGCGCGAGATGCTTTGCCATCTTCGACTGCACGTCGTCCCACGGTCCGTCCGCGCCGTCGCCGGTCACAGTGGTGATGATGACGCGCGCACTGCCGTCCGGGCTCACGGAGGTCACGGTTTTTCCGTTCTGCGTGTTCGTCCATTCCTTCGGGAACTGCACGCCGATACCGCCGACGACCGGCGCGGCCGGGCCGGGAATTCCGACGGCCGGCGCAGCCGGCGCAGGCGCGGGCGCGGCTGGCGCACCGGCGGGCGGCGGGGCGACGGCGACATTCGGGCCGCCTGCGTACGGATGCTCGCCGATCATGTTGCCGGCGGGCTCGTAGTTCGCGACGAGGATCCACATGCCCTTCGCATTTTTCGCCGCGCCGTAGCCGACGCGCTGCGTGCCGCGCCAGACCATCTGGGTGTAGTGGCCGACCTTCATGAAATTCCGGTCGTCAATCTTTTCGCCGCGGAAATCCTTTTTCTCCGCGAGCCACATGCGCGCGCCGGCATCCGGGCCGTCCGTCGGATGGAAGCCCGCGAGGTTCTCGCCGTATTTGCCATTCGGGCGGTGATCAAATTTCCCCGAGCGCGCGAGCTGGTCCGCCCACTCCTGTGCGTACGAGGCGAGCCTGGGATCCCACTGCAACGGGCCGACGCCGACCTCGGCGCGCGCGTTGTTGTGGACAGCCATGAACGCGGCCTGCTGATCTCCTAGGGCTGCTGCGGGCGCGGGCACGGGCTTGCCGGGCTGCCCTCGCTTTCCGACGACGGCAGGCTTCCCGATCACAGCCGGCGGCACGGCGGGCGCAATGGGAGCAACAGGCAGATCAATCGGCTTCTCCAAGCCCGCGGGCGGCGGGCCGTCGGGGATCACGTTCCCGAAGCGATCCACCCGCGGCCTGCCCGCGATCGCAAATGGCACGCCCGCGGGACGCAGGAGATTTTCGTTGCCGCCTTCCTTGCCGAGCGTCGTCCAAAAGACGCCGTCGAGCTTGTTCGCACCGGGCGAATACACGACGAGATTCGCATTCGCCACATCGCGGTCGTCGAACGCGACCACGAGTTCATTGCCGATCTTTTTTCCAAAGCCCGCGCGCTTCGTCTTCGTCCAGATCACGAGATAGGAATCGTTCGCCGCGGGCGCGATGCCGACCTTCTCGCCGCGCGAGGACATGTATTGTCCGTTCAGCCCGGCGGGGCCGGTGAGCGTCTCCGTGAATGCCGCGGGCACTCCTCCCTTGCTGACTGCGCCGACGCCCGTGAGCTTCCCGACCGCCATCTGGAAGACGAGGATGCCCGGCCCCGCGACGCCGCCGTAGCCGATGTAAAATTTCCCGCCGCGCTCGATTCCCACGCCGTCGTCACCACCGCCTTTTGCAAAATCCCAATGCACCTGCGCGGCCGTGCCCGCAGCCTTCACGGTGATGGCACCCGAGCCGTCCTCGATGTTCCACTTGCCGGAAAATTGCGCGACATTTCCCGCGAGCCCGGCACCGGCCTTGCCCTGCGCGGGTGCGGGCTGTTTGTCGTCGCCGAGCAGCGCGTCAATGATGCCCTTGGCGGTGTCGCCGACGGTCTTTTTCTTTGGTGCGGCGAATGAGCCCGCCGTCATCAGGGCGAGGACGGCCGCGGTGGTGGTGTGAATGCGGAATCGTTTCATGTCGGTCGGAGTCGTTGGTCGTTGTGAAGGATGTGCGGCTGCCCGCGAAGGCGGCGCGGCGCGAGGGCGGAAAATACTTTGTCATCTTGCAAGCCCGCTCTTGCGAATTTTTCGCTGCAATCCGCCGTGCAAACAAACACCGCGCTGGCAAAAACAAAGACCGCGGGCACAGTCCGATTTGACAGCCTATCCATGCGTTTTCTTCCTGCCGCCAGCCTCCTGATCGCCGTCGCCACCGCGCGTGCAGCCGAGAGCCAGAGCGACATCTTTTTCCGCGAAAAGGTGCAGCCGATCCTCACGCAGCACTGCTTCAAGTGCCACAGCCACGGCGAAAAGATGAAGGGTAATCTCCTCGTGGATTCGCGCGACGCGCTGATCACGGGCGGCGACACGGGACCGGCCATCGTCCCCGGTGATCCAGCGAAGAGCCTGCTCATCGAGGCGATCAACTACAAGAACACGGAACTCCAGATGCCGCCGAAGGGTGAGAAGCTGAAGGACGCGCAGATCGCCACGCTCACGCAGTGGGTGAAGCTCGGCGCACCGTGGCCTGCGATGCCGGGCCAGAAGATGCAGTCGCGCCCGCGCGGAAAAATCTCGGACGCAGACCGGCAATGGTGGGCGTTCCGGCCCGTCGCAAAAGTCGAGCCGCCGGCGATCAGTGCCCAGTCCTCAGTGCTCATTGCTCAGAAAAACGGCACGTCGGGCGTTGAACAGTGGGCTCGGAGCACGAATCCGATCGACCGCTTCATCCTCGCAAAGCTCGACGCCGCGAAGCTCAGACCAGCGCCGACAGCGCCGCGCGCCGCACTCATCCGCCGCGTTTATTTCGATCTCACGGGCCTGCCGCCGAAGCCCGAGGAAGCCGCGGCATTTGCAGCCGACATGTCGCCCGGCGCGTACAGGAAGCTCGTGGACCGGCTCCTCGCCAGCCCGCGCTACGGCGAGCACTGGGCGCGGCATTGGCTCGACCTCGTGCGCTACGCCGAGAGCGACGGCTTCCGCGCCGACGACTACCGCCCGAACGCGTGGCGCTACCGCGACTACGTCATCGCGAGCCTGAATTCCGACAAGCCCTACGACCGCTTCGTGCAGGAGCAGATCGCCGGCGACGAACTGTGGCCGGACACCCCCGACGCACGCATCGCCACCGGCTACCTCACGCTCGGCATCTACGAATACAACAACCGCGATGCCGCCGGCCAGTGGATGAACATGCTCAACGACATCACCGACACGACCGCCGATGTCTTCATGGGCATGGGCGTGCAATGCGCGCGCTGCCACGACCACAAGTTCGATCCCATCTTGCAGAAGGACTACTTCCGCCTCCAGGCGTTCTTCGCGCCGGTGCGCCTCTTTCAGGAGGCCGAGGTCGCATCGCCGGAGCAGCGCAAGTCGTACGACAAGAAATATTCCGCGTGGGCCGCAAAGACCGCGCAGATCCGAGAAAAAATCGCGCACATCGAGTATCCGATCCGCGCGCGTTCGGAAAAGGAGGCCGTGAAAAAATTCCCGCCGGAGACGCAGGCGCTCATCGCGAAGCCCGCTGCGGAACGCACACCGTACGAGCAGCAAATCGTGGATCTCGCGTGGCGGCAGGTGAGTTATGAATACCAGGACAAACGCTTCGACGCGCGCGTGAAGGAGCCCGCGAAAAGCCACCGCAACACGCTCCTCGCCGAGCTGAACAAATTCCGCGCGGACAAACCCGAGCCGTTGCCGCGCGCGCCGATCGCCACGGACGTCGGCCCCACAGCATCGCCCGTAGTCATTCCAAAAAAGAAGGCGCTCGGCGAAGTCGCGCCCGGCTTCCTCACCGTGCTCGACGAGGCCCCCGCAAAAATCGAGCCCCTGCAAAACAGCACGGGCCGCCGCAGCGCGCTCGCACGCTGGCTCACCCAGCCGGAGAATCCGCTCACCGCGCGCGTCATCGTGAACCGCGTGTGGCAATTCCACTTCGGCCACGGCCTCGCGGTCAATGCGAGCGACTTCGGCACGCTCGGCGAGAAGCCCTCGCACCCCGAGCTCCTCGACTGGCTTGCGCAGTGGTTCGTGGAAAATGGCTGGAGTCTCAAGAAGCTCAACCGCCTCATCGTCACCAGCGCGACCTACATGCAGTCCGCGACGAATCCCATCGCCGCGCAGGCGAAGCTCGCCGATCCCGAGAACCGCCTGCTCTGGCACATCCCCACGCGCCGCCTCGATGCCGAGCAAATCCGCGACGCCGTGCTCACCGTCACCGGCGAGATCACATCCGCCGACGGCGGCCCCGGCGCGGAGCCAGACCGCCACGTCCGCAGCATCTACACGAAATTCCGCCGCAACAACCGCGACCCGGTGCTCGAAGTCTTCGACGAGCCGGACGGATTCCTGAGCATGTCACGACGCAACACCACGACCACACCCACGCAGTCGCTGCTCATGATGAACAGCAAGTGGACGCTCGACCGCGCGAAGGCATTTGCCACGCGGCTGAAAAAGGAAAACTCCTCGGATGAAAGGGAGATCCTCACGGACGCATTCCGCCTCTGCCACAGCCACGATCCGAGTGCCGCCACGCTCGACGCTGCGCTCAAGTTCCTCGACCAGCAGGCGAAGGAAATCGGCGGCGGTTCCGGCGACTCCGAGGCCGCAAGTTTCATCGCGGACAAGATGCAGACACGCGAAGGCCGCGCCGCGCAGCTCGTGCCGGAGTCGGGACAGGAGCGCCTCGTCATCCCGCACGACACCGCATTTCCCCGCGGCGATTTCACCATCGAGGCGTTTGTGAATGTGAAGTCCGTCTATCCCACCAGCGCGGTGCGCACGATCGCCTCGAAGTGGGACGGCAACAAGGGACACCCCGGCTGGTCGCTCGGCGTCACCGGCGCAGGCTCGCGCAACAAGCCGCAGACACTCGTGCTCCAGCTCTGCGGCGACAAGCCGTGGAAGTCCACCGATCCCATCGAGCCGGTTTTTTCGGGCCTGCACATTGATATCGGCAAGCCCTACTTTATCGCCGTCACCGTGAACCTCGGCGACACGACCGAGAAGGGCATCACCTTTTACGCGAAGGATCTCACGAACGACGACGAGCCCATGCAGTCCGTGCAGATCGCGCACACCGTCGCCAGCGGCATCGCGAACGAAACGCCGCTCGTCATCGGCGGACTCGGCGCGGGAAATGGCAACCTCTTCGACGGACTGATTGACGACGTGCGCATCTCCGACACCGCACTGAAAAACGAGGAGCTGCTCTTCACCAGCCCCTCGCCCGGCGAGCACACGATGGGCTACTGGAAATTCGAGGCCGCGCCGACGCCGTACGCCGACAGCTCCGCCCACGGCCACGACATCACCGCCGAGAAGCAGAAGGGAAAAGTGAAAGACCCGCGGTTTGCCGCGCTAGTGGACTTCTGCCACATTCTTTTGAACTCAAACGAATTTCTCTACCTCGACTGAGCCATGGATAATTTCCCCTCATTTTGCGGACGCCGCGAACAGGCATTCACGCGTCGTGATTTCCTCGAGCGCGCCGGGGCCGGCTTCGGCGCACTCGCGCTGCTCGACTTGCTGAAAGGCAGCGCACTCGCCGCGCCGCAGTCCATCAATCCGCTCGCGCCGAAGAAGCCGCACTTCGCGCCCAAGGCGAAGAGCGTGATTTTCCTCTTCATGGAGGGCGGGCCGTCGCACATGGACACATTCGACCCGAAGCCGCTGCTCCAGGAACTCGCAGGCAAGCCCATTCCGCCGAGCTTCGGCCGCGTGATCACCGCGATGGGTGAATTCGATTCACCGATCCTCGCCTCGAAACGCCAGTGGGCGCAGCACGGCAAGGGCGGTCTGTGGGTCAGCGACTGGCTCCCCCACATCGCCACGTGCGCCGACGACATCGCGGTCCTCCGCGGCTGCTGGGCCGACGGCATCAATCATTCCGCCGGCGTCTGCCAGATGAACACCGGCTCCATCCTCGCAGGCCGGCCTTCGCTCGGCGCGTGGACGAGCTACGGCCTCGGCAGTGAAAATCAGAACCTCCCCGCATTCGTCGTCATGCAGGACAACGCGTCCTCCGTCGTGAACGGCCCGCGCAATTGGGGCGGCGGCTTCATGCCCGCCGTGTACCAGGGCACGCGCATCACCGCGAGCAGCGAGCCCATTCCAAACCTCAACACACCCGCCGGAATCAGCGACGCCCAGCAGCGCGGCAAGCTCGACTTTCTCAACACGCTCAACCGCGAGCACGCCGCCACGCGCCAGCTCCAGACCGAGCTCGACGCACGCATCGCCAGCTACGAACTCGCATTCCGAATGCAGGCCGAGGCACCCGAAGCCGTGGACATGGCGAAGGAAAGCGACGAGACGAAAAAGCTCTACGGCATTGATGCAAAGGAGACCGCCGAGTTCGGAAAGATGTGCCTCCTCTCACGCCGCCTCGTCGAACGCGGCGTTCGCTTCGTGCAGCTCTACAGCGGCGCAGGCAGCAAGTGGGACGCGCACACCAAGATCGAGGCCAACCACAGCAAGCTCTGCCACGCGACCGACAAACCGATCGCCGGCCTGCTTAAAGATCTCAAGAGCCACGGCCTGCTCGATTCTACCCTCGTTATCTGGGGCGGCGAATTCGGCCGCACGCCGCAGAGCGAAAAAGGCGACGGACGCGACCACAACCCCACCGGCTTCACGATGTGGATGGCCGGCGGCGGAGTGCGCGGCGGCCAGACCATCGGCAGCACCGACGAGGTCGGCCTCCACGCCGTCGAGCAGCGCATGCACGTCCACGACATCCACGCCACGATCCTCTGGCTCATGGGCCTCGATAACATGGATCTCGTTTACAAATACAAAGGCCGCCCCGAGCGCCCCACGCTGAACGAAGGCGGCCCTTACAAAAAAATCGCAGGCTGACTGCGGAGCGCCGCACATGGAGCGCCGCGCGTCCCCGCCAGCCACACGTTCACATCCAGCAGGTCAAAAGTGACCGAGTTGCTCCTTCGTCGGCTCGATCCTCACTCCCGGCGCGGAATGCGCCTGTGGAAAGAATCCGCTTGCCTTTCGCCGCACATTCCTATTTCACCGCGCACAGTGGTAAGGCTTCTCCCACAAATGATCTCCACGGCTCCACGGCTCCACGGCTCCACGGCTCCACGGCTCCACGGCTCCACGGCTCCACGGCTCCATGGTTCCACGGCTATTCGGCGGAGACGGATTCGGACGTAGCGCAGTCGCATCGCGGAACAACGGGGACGTTTTCTGGATTCATCGCAGCGTATCCTGCGGCGACTCACGGGCACGCCGGGATGACGGCAGGGCACGCGGCGATCACCGCAGCGCACCTTTGGGCCGTCGCCGGATACGGCCGGAGCTTCCCTCGCATACCCGTGAAGGATCGCAGGGTGCCCGTCAGCCATTCCAGCGCACGCTGGATTCATCAGGCCGCACCCGTACGCCTTCGCAGCGCACCCTTGGATGG
>BJFP01000138.1 GCA_014189875.1 Verrucomicrobiota bacterium
TCAACAGCATCCTCAGCACGCTGGTGCCGATGTTTTGCACGGAGATGGACGGCCTCGAAAGCCTGCACGACGCCGTCATCATCATCGCGAGCAACCGCGCGGACCTGATCGATCCCGCCATTCTCCGTCCGGGCCGCATTGACCGGAAAATCAAAGTCAATCGCCCGACCCGCGAGGGCGCCGAGGAGATTTACCGCATCTACCTCACGCCGGACCTGCCCTACGACCCCGCGCTGCTCGCGGAGAAAGGCGGCGTGGATGACGTCATCCGCCACCTCGCGGGGCGCGTGATCGAGGCGCAATTCGCGCACCGCGAGGAAAACCGCTTCCTCAGCATCACGCTCCGCAGCGGGCGCAGGGAAATCCTTTACCGCGGCGACCTCGTCAGCGGGGCGATCATCGCGAGCATCGTCGAACGCGCCAAGGCGCTCGCCATCAAGCGCGCGCTCGCGACCGGCAAGGACGAGGGCATCAGCGAGAGCGACCTGCTCATCTCGCTCGAAGCGGAATACGGCGAGAACGACATCTTCCCGCCCACGGACATCACCGAGGACTGGCTGCACCTGATCGATCACGACGCGGAGAATGTGGTGAAAGTTTCGCCCTTCCGCCCCGGAGGCGATGCCGGAGGCAGGACGCCGTCGCCGATCGTCTAGCGCGGATTCCTGTCGGCAGCGACACCACTTCGCCGGCTGCTTGGCGCTTTCAGGATGCTGAACTATCAAAACTCCGCCTGTTCCCGGCTCGCCTACGTCTTAGCTTCTTTGAAATTCAGGTCCGAATGTCTGTCCTCGTTCCTATAATCAGTCCCTCATTCCCAACCGAAGCCGACGCTTCTTCTTGCTGAGAGGCGCAGATCACAATGCTTTCCACAGGGTGATGAGCCTGCTACGTACCTCGGTGTGCCCGTCCCAGAATTCAACGAAATCAAAGCACCTGCCCTCCAGTTCTTCACGGACGGCAAGCAGCACAAGATTTCTGAGATTTATTCGGTTCTCGCCAAGCATTTCAACCTGACCGAAGAGGAGCAGAACGAAATTCTACCAAGTGGAACTCAGCGCCGGTGGCACAATCGGGCCAACTGGGCTTGTTACGATCTCTTTCGCGCCGGGTTGCTTGATCGCCCAAAGAGAGGGCTCTACTTCATCACAGAAGGGGGCAAGAAAGTCGCTGCCCAGAAGCCGAAGCTAATCGACCGCGATTTTCTGATGCAGTTTCCGCAGTTTGTCCAATTTACCCAAGCGACAGGGACCAAGAAGAGCGCAAAGACGGATGGGGAAACAACGCATGAGGAGCCGGATGCCGCGACAAAGAGCAAGACTCCTGAAGAATTGATCGCCTCTGCATATCAGATGCTCCACACAGCCCTCAAAAAAGAGCTTCTGGAGCTCGTGGCAAAAATGGACCCGTATGAATTCGAGCACCTTGTCATCGATCTGATGGTGGCAATGGGTTACGGCGGCTCACGCGAAGAAGCGGCTCAAGTGACCAAAGCTTCTGGAGATGAAGGCATCGACGGTGTGATCAACGAGGACCGCCTTGGGTTGGATGTGATTTACCTTCAAGCGAAACGCTGGCAGCAGACCGTTGGGAGAAAGGAAATCCAGAGCTTCGTTGGCGCGCTGGCAGGACAGCAGGCGCACAAAGGAGTCTTCATCACCACCAGCGACTTCGCCGACACTGCTGTTGCCTACGCCAAGAAAGTTCCGCAAAAGGTCATTTTGATCGACGGAGACAGGCTTGCTGACCTCATGATCCAGCACAATATCGGCGTTTCTAAGTCTCACGCATACGAAGTGAAACACGTAGACGGAGATTATTTTGACCCGGAATGAGACAAGCATGGCATTTTGAACCCTTTGGCACCTGCCGGGAAATGGCTGCCTGAGTGGGAAATAGGGGAAGTAGGGACGGACAAATAGTTGTGTCTGGACTAGCGCTTTTCACGGGTGGTGTTGCAATGGCGGAGCGCTCGCGAAGCGCGGGAGTTCCGGCATCTTCGCGGGCATGAGCTTCACCGCCATCGTCGAGAATGACACCATCAAGCTGCCGCCGGGCCTACATTTGCCGGACGGGACGGAGGTCTGCATCGAGACCAAGCCCCTGCGGGCCGGAGTGTGGCGGAGAGTTATGTGACGCTGGCCGGAGCCGCGGAGGACATGCCCGCTGACGCCCATCCGCGACGGCATCAAGGCCGTGGTGGCGCGGGCGCGCAAGCGCGGGAAGCGGGCGTAGGCGGGCGGTGCTGTGCCACATCATGCCGTCAGCAGCTACGCGCGCTCGGAGATTGCATTCGGCGCGCGCAGCCGATTCCCTGCGCGCCTCCCATGCAATCCCCCTTCCAAACAGACGAGAAGACGCTCGCGCGGCGCGAGCTTCAAATTGAGCGCAAGCAACTGAGCATTGAGATGCGGGAGAATTTCCGCGGACGCTTCCTGCGCATCGTCGAGAAGTGCGGCGGCAAGACAAACGTCGTGATCATCCCGGACACGGGCATCAATGATTTCTTCGCCGCGTTCGACGAGGTAATCGCGGAGACGAACACGCACGCTCACAGCACCGGCGAGAGCTGAAAACTCCTAACATCCGCGACGCGCACGAATCGCCCGCAAGGCATCCCAATTTCCGAAAACTACTCCATGAAAAGAGCAACCCTCCCACTCCTCCTCGCAGCGCTGTCCGGCATCGCCTTCGGCGCGGATAATGAACCGCCTTCGGGCTTCACCGCGCTCTTCGATGGCAGGCAAATCTCCGGCTGGTTCGGCTGGAGCACGCGCGATCCGCGCGACCTGCTCGCACTGCCGCCCGATGCGCAGGCCGAATACAAGAAGCAGTCCGTGGAAGGCGGTGCGATCATCAACAAACCGAATGCAAAGACCGGCGTGGCTCCGATGGAGCACATCAACGCGCACTGGAAAGTGGAGAACGGCGAACTCGTGAACGACGGCAAGGGCCTCTACCTCACGACCGGCAAGGATTACGGCGACATAGAACTGCTCGTGGATTACAAGATGCTGCCGAAGGGCGACAGCGGCATCTACCTGCGCGGCGTGCCGCAGGTGCAAATATGGGACTTCACCGAGACGGACGCGAAGGCCGCGGATCTCGGCAAGCCGAAGGGCTCGGGCGGACTCTGGAACAATGAGAAAGGATCGCCGGGAAAAGATCCGCTCGTGCTCGCGGACAAGCCGCTCGGCGAATGGAACCACTTCCGCATCCTCATGGTCGGCTCGCGGATGAGCGTCTGGCTAAATGAGAAGCTCGTCGTGGATCACGCGATCCTTGAGAACTTCTTCGACAAGAAGACGCACATGCCGATTTTGCCGAAGGGCTTCATCCAGCTCCAGACGCACGGCAGCGAAATCCGGTGGAAGAATATCTTCGTCCGCGAGATCGGCAGCGACGAGGCATGCAAGATTCTCGCGAGCCACGGGCAGGAAGGCTACCAGTCCATCTTCAATGGCAAGGATCTCGAAGGCTGGGCGATGAATGACGGCAAGACGCCCGCGACCGAAGTGGTGAAGGCCGAAGACGGCGTGATCAAGTGGCTCGATAAGAAGGGCGGCACGCCGTATTGGAACACCGAACTCACCGACTTCCAGGCGCGCATCGAATTCAAGCTCCCTCCCGGCGGAAATAACGGCCTCGCCATCCGCTATCCCGGCCACGGCAATCCGGCCTACGAAGGGATGACGGAACTCCAGATTCTCGACGACAACTACGAAAAGGTGCGCGGCAAGATCGATCCGCGCCAGGCGCACGGCAGCGCCTACGGCATGGTCGCGGCGGCACGCGGATACCAGCATCCGATCGGTGAGTGGAACTTCGAGGAAGTCACAGTGAAGGGCTCGAAGCTGAAGGTGGAACTCAACGGCAGCGTGATCCTCGATTGCGACCTCAGCAAAGTGGACATGGAGACCGTGATGGCGAAGAGCAAACACCCCGGCGCGACGCGCACGAGCGGCTTCTTCGGCCTCGCCGGGCACAGCGACCCGGTGGAGTTCCGGAACATCTTCATCAAGAAACTCTAGCCGCCTCGATTACTTCACGCGAAGAGCGCGGGCAGACAGCCCGCGCTCTATTCGTTTCACGATGAATCCGCTCCGCGAACACTGGCTGCTCGAAGACGGCCTCGCATTTCTCAATCACGGCTCGTTCGGTGCATGTCCCCGCGTGGTGATGGACGAGCAGTCGCGCCTGCGCGCTGAGATGGAGCGGAATCCCGTGCGCTTCCTCTGGCGCGAGATCGGGGATCGCCTCGACGCCGCGCGTGCGGAACTCGCACGATTCATCGGCGCGGATGCGGAGGAGCTTGCGTTGGTCGCGAATGCCACGACCGCGGTGAACTCCGTGCTGCGTTCGTTCGAACTCCAGCCCGGCGACGAAATCCTCGTGACCGACCACGGCTACAATGCGTGCAACAACGTGGCCGCCGAATGCGCGCGGCGCAGCGGTGCAAAGGTGATCACCGCGCGCATCCCACTCCCCATCGCCGGGCCAGAGCAGGCCGTCACCGCGATCGTCGCCGCAGTCACGCCGCGCACGCGCCTCGTGCTCGTGGATCACATCACCAGCCCCACGGCACTCGTACTGCCCGTCGCGGAGATCGTCCGCGAACTCGAACCGCGCGGCATCGCGGTCTTTGTGGACGGAGCGCACGCGCCCGGAATGCTCCCGCTCGATCTGCGCACACTGCGTCCGTCATTTTACACGGGCAACCTTCACAAGTGGGTCTGCGCGCCACGCGGTGCGGGCTTCATCTTCGTCCGGCGCGACCGGCAGGCGGGCGTGCATCCCGCAGTGATCAGCCACGGCTACAACACGCCACGCGAGGGCCGCTCGCTGTTTCACGATGAGTTCGACTGGCAGGGCACGCTCGATGTCACCGCATGGCTCACGGTGCCCGCTGCGATCCGATCTTGCGCGCGCCTCCTGCCCGGCGGCTGGCCCGCGCTCATGCAGCACAACCACGACCTCGCAGTCGCCGCTCGCCGGTTGCTGTGCGAACGCATCGGAGTCGAGCCGCCGTGCCCGGAGACGATGCTCGGCTCGATGGCCACACTTCCGCTGCCGGCTGCGTTGCAGGAAAAAAACTCCGGCGAGCCCCGGGCAGTCATCGCGCGCTTTGACCCGCTGCAATCCGCGCTGCTGGAGCAGTACCGCATCGAGGTTCCAGTCGTCCGCTGGGGCACTCCGGCACGCCGCTGGTTCCGCATTTCCGCGCATGCCTACAATTCGCCCGACGATTACGAGCGCCTCGCCGATGCGCTCGCCGCCGCGGCAAAATCCGCGCGGTGTTGACCAAGATCAATGTATTGCCGCAGCGCACGCGGTTGATTGTCCCATCACAACCATGAAACGCACATTCGCCCTCCTGCTCCCGCTACTCTTCGCCGCCGCACACGCAGAGGATTTCCAGGGCGCGGATCACCCGCTCGAATACGATCACGAGCCGATCAGCTACTCCGCAAGCCAGCCGCACGATCCCATCTCAGTCGTCCAGCAGAAGATCATGAGCGGCGAACTGAAGCTGAAATGGGACGAGAAATTCGGCTACCTGCCCGCGCTGCTCGATGCGTTCGGCGCGAAGAAATCCTCGCAGGTGCTCGTGATGTCGAAGACCTCGCTCCAGCGCCGCAACATCTCGCCGGACAATCCGCGCTCCGTATTTTTCAGCGACGAAGTGTACCTCGGTTACATCCCCGGCGCGCCCGTCATCGAAATCTCATCCGTGGATCCGCAGCTCGGCGGCACGTTCTACTTCATCGAACAGGAACAGGTGCGGAAGCCGAAGTTCACGCGCAGCAACGACTGCCTCTCATGCCACGGCGGGCAGCGCACGCTCGGTGTGCCCGGCCATTTCGTACGCAGCGTCGTGACCGATGCGAGCGGCGAAATGATCTCGCTCGAAGAGGTGCGCGACATCACGCAATGCACGCCGCTGAAGGATCGCTGGGGCGGCTACTACGTGACGGGAAAGAGCGGCTCGCAATTCCACCGCGGCAATCTCATCGGCGAAAAGGATCTCATGCAGTTCAAGCGCGAGCCCGCCTTCAAGAGCAACCTCACCGACCTCTCGCCGTTCTTCGACACCTCGAAATACCACGGCACCGGCAGCGACATCACCGCGCTCATGGTGCTCGAACACCAGGCGCACATGCACAATTACATCGCGCGCCTCAACATCGAGGCGAAGCTGATGCTCGCCGCGTACGGTCATGTGCGCTACATCCGCGCGCAGGTGGATGCCTTCCTGCGCTACCTGCTCTTCACGGAGGAATTTCCGCTCACGCAAAAGATCGAGGGCAATCCCGATTACGTGCGCGACTTCGAGGCACACGCCATCCGCGATTCCAAAGGCCGCAGCCTGCGCGAACTGGATCTCAAGACGCGCCTCTTCAAATACCCGTGCAGCTTCCTCATCTACTCGCCGTCGTTCGACGCCATCGAGCCGCAGATCAAAGCGATCATCCTGCAAAAGCTGCACGACATCCTCACCGGCAAAAACGACGACGCACAATTCGCGAGGCTCAAGCCCGAGGATCGCAAGGCCATCCTCGAAATCCTCATCGAAACCAAGAAGACGCTGCCCGACTACTGGCGTAGGCCGTGACGCGGAATTCCCCGTCTGCGCAGCGAGAATCCGGAGCCTGCGCACCGCAGCCGCCGACGGAACGGGGCTGGGAATTTTTCCGTGCAGGAAAAAGCGAACGGTCCGCTACGCCGCGCGGCATTCCGGTGCGCCGTTCACGAAGTTCTCCGGGCCAGTGCGCAGGATGTCGTGCAGGCAGGCGACCATCGCGTCGAGGCGCATGGTCTTCGGCAGGAAACGGAGGCCGCCGATCTTTTTGCCGTGGCGGACAATTTCGGGCTCTGTGACCGTGCCCGTGAGGAAGACGATGGGCGTCTCGGCAAGCGCGGGCTCAGACTGGAGGCGGACGGCGACATCCGCGCCATCGAGCTCGGGCATCTTGATGTCCATGATGATGAGATCGGGGGCGAAGCGTTTCGCGGCACCGACGGCCTGGAAGGGGTTGTTCTCCGTCTGCACGCGAAAGCCGGCGAGCGCCTCGAGTGCGATTTTCAGCACGTCGGTCAGCTCGGGCTCGTTGTCCACGATCAGGATGCGTTTGTCGGATTTGTTCACGGTGGCAGGCAGGGAGGTAAGCAGGGCTGATACCAGCGGAAGGTGCGGAAATTGTAATAGGATGGCAGCAGGCGAAAACCGCTCGCCGTTCACCGGTCACCAGTCACATTTCCCCTGCTTCCATGCTTGAACATTCCCGCGCGCACTCCTTTCATCCGCGCCCGTTATGAAAATCGTTCTCGCTTACTCCGGGGGTCTCGACACGAGCGTGCTGATGACCTGGCTCAAGGAAACCTACAAGGCGGAGATCGTCGCGTTCTGCGCCGATGTCGGGCAGGAGGAGGAACTCACGGGGCTGGAGGAAAAGGCGCTCAAGACCGGCGCGAGCAAGTGCTACATTGAGAACCTGAACGAGGAGTTCGCGCGCGATTTCATTTTCCCGATGATGCAGGCGGGCGCGGTTTACGAGGGGCAATACTTTCTCGGCACGAGCATCGCGCGCCCGTGCATCGCGAAGAAGATGGTGGAGATCGCCAAGGCCGAGGGCGCGGATGCGGTGGCGCACGGGGCGACGGGCAAAGGGAATGATCAGGTGCGGTTCGAGCTAGCCGCGGCGGCGCTCGCGCCGGAGTTGCAAGTGATCGCGCCGTGGCGGCAGGACCGGTTCCGCGAGGAATTCCCGGGCCGCGCGGAGATGATCGCGTATGCGGAGAAGCACCAGATCCCGATTCAGGCTTCGGCGAAGAAGCCGTATTCGATGGACCGCAATCTCCTGCACATTTCCTTCGAGGCGGGAATCCTCGAGGACCCGTGGTACGACGCGAGCGCGGAGAAGGCGCGGGAGATGTACGTCCTGTCCGTCTCGCCCGAGGAGGCGCCGGACAAGGCGGAGTATGTGGAGCTGACCTTTGAGCGCGGGAATTGCACCGCCGTCGGCTACCACGAGATCGCCGCCGTGCTGAAGGAACTCGGCTACAAAGGCGCGCTCACTTTCAACACGAACGACCACGCGGTGCTCTCGCCCTATTGGGTGATGAAAGTGCTGAACAAGCTCGGCGGCCGCCACGGCTGCGGGCGCGTGGACATGGTGGAGAACCGCTTCGTCGGCATGAAGTCGCGCGGTGTGTACGAGACGCCCGGCGGCAGCATCCTGCACTTCGCGCACCGGCAGATGGAAAGCATCACGATGGATCGCGAAGTGATGCACCTGCGCGACGGCCTCATCCCAAAATACGCCGAGCTGGTTTACAACGGATTCTGGTTCGCCCCCGAGCGCGAGGCACTGCAGGCGCTGGTGACGGAGTCGCAGAAGAACGTGAGCGGCGTCGTGCGAGTGAAGATCTACAAGGGCAACATCATCGCCGCCGGACGGAAGTCCGCGCTGTCGCTCTACAACCCCGAGATCGCCACGATGGAGGCCGACCCGACGAAGGCCTACAATCAGAACGACGCCACCGGCTTCATCGCGCTGAACGCCCTGCGGCTCAAGGTCGCGGCCCGCGTGCATCGCGGGAAGTGACATCGTAGCGCAGATCTCCAGAGCTGCGCGCCTCCCGGGTGGAACACGCGACTCGCGTGCCGTCTGCGGCCACTTGCCGCAGATATTCGCCGCGCATGTGTTTCTGAATGGCGCTCAGATTGGACGATTTTTTAAACGCACAGGCGCACAGGGGAAAACAGAGAAATCCCTCCGCGCTCCGCCCGATTATCGCAGCAGTGCATTTGCATTCGTCGGCGGCGGGAGATTCCACGCCTTCCATTTCGCCGCGTATTCCTCGCGCGGGAGCAGGACGAAATGCGGCTTCGCATCTGCACGCAGCCAGCGGATGAGCGCGGTGAGCTCCGGCTCAGCCATCACCGTGCAACCGACGCTCGGCTTGTGCGGCGCGCGGCGGAGATGGAGGAAAATCGCGCTGCCATTTCCGGGCACCGGCGGATCGGAATTGTGCCGCAGCTCGACGAGCCAGCGATATGCAAAGTCGCCGAGCCTCATCCGCTGCTTCGCATACCACGGCGGCGGATTTTTCGGATCCACGATCACATGCCGGTTGTACTGCGCGTGGTTCACGTCATCAATCCACGCATCGGCGGCGGTGACGGTGTGAAAGGGATAATCGCTCCCGTCCGGCAGCGCGCGATCATACGTGTAGATCGTGCCGATTCGGAAAATTCCCGCCGGCGAACGCCCGTCATTCTCCACCTTGCGCAGCCCCTTTTCCTCCTGCCCGTGGACACCCGATCCCCACGCGAGCCCGCGCTTGCCGTAGAGCACCGTCCACGGTTTGCCGACGGCCTTCCACTCGCCCCCCGCGCGCTCGAAACGCTGCGCGCTGCCCTCGAACGCATCCCACGACGGAGCGGTCGCGACGACGAGTTGCCGCACGCCGTCGAGTTCCCCCGCGCTAGCAATGGCGAAAGTGAGCAGGAGCGAGATCGCGAGACGCGCAGCAAAATTGGCGAGGTTTGCAACCTCGCGCGGGAGGATGGGCGAAGGCGGCGTGATGGGATGGGATGGTCTATTTCCGCAGACCAGAGCAGCAATCCCAATCCGCGTCGCTGCGCCCGCCCGCGCGAGGTTGCAAGCCTCGCCTACCTTCTGCGCTCCGGGATCCCCACCGCTGGCGCGCACTGTGCTATCCACTGCGCAGCCCATGTCCCGTCCAGCCCGCCTGATTTCGGTTTTTGTGATCATGCTCACGACTTTCGTCGCGTACTGGCCGGCCATGCGCAACAGCTTCGTGTGGGACGACACCGCGCTCGTCCTGCGCGACCCGACCATCCGCTCGTGGCGTCTCGCGCCGGATGCATTCCGCGAGTTTCTTTTCCTCGATGCGACGGCGAGCAATTTTTACCGACCGGTGCAGCGCCTCACGTTCATGGCCGACTATGCGCTGTGGGGCATCGCGCGCCCGGAGGCCTCGAAGACGGCGGCAAAGACCGGCGCGCCCGACACCGGCGACGGCGCGGATCTCGCCGCAGTGCAAAGCGCAGCGCAGCCCGGATGGCATTTCAGCAGCGTGCTCGCACACGCGCTCGCCGCGCTTGCGCTGTGGTGGCTGCTGTGCGTGTGGTTCGGCGCAAATGCCGGATGGTGGCCGCTTGCCGGAGCACTCGCGTGGGCGCTGCATCCGCTGCACACGAGCGCCGTCACCTACGTGAGCGGACGGGCCGATCCGCTCGCAGCACTCTTCATATTCTCCGGCCTCGCCCTCGTGGCAAAGGCTCATGCCCGTGGCGCATTCGTGCCCGGCGATCGTTCTGCGGCGCGCTCGCTCATCGTCGCCGCCGTGTGCGCGCTTCTCGCGCTGCTCTCGAAGGAAAGCGGCGTGGCGCTGCTCGTCGTGTGGCTCGTGTGGGTGCTCGCCCGCGCACCGCGCGATCCGCGCGGCTGGGTATCGTGGCTCGCAGCCGCGGC
>BJFP01000139.1 GCA_014189875.1 Verrucomicrobiota bacterium
AAGCCGGGCCAGTCCACGTCACCGTTGGCGAGGAGCGGCAGGAGGATGGCGGAGAAACCTTCGATGCGCCGGCGCGGGCGGAGCATCGCGATGGGGTCGGGCGACGGCGGATTCATTGACGGCGGAGCTTAGACAAGCCCGCGGCCGTGACAAAGCGGATTTCTACGACTAACCCGCGCCCTTTCCGCGGAGCTTGGCGAAAATGCCGACGATGACCGCCAAGATAGGGCCAGCGGTTGCCCGCTGGCCCCCTCACAGACCCGGACGTGCAGATTTCCCGCATCCGGTTCTTCCGGTGGAAGACTCGCCAGGGAACACCGGCTTGCATGGGCCTGAGACCGACTACGCCTACGACTGCCACACGCTCAGGGGAAAGCGTGCGGGCAAGACGAAGGCTGACTTCTTCCGCGAGGAGCAGCGGGCGGTGACGCCGTGGCAGCGCGGCCTGTTCGACGAGCTGCCGGAGAACTGAACCGCGCTGAAACGAGCTGACCGCAAGCGCCCCGCTGGCCCCGAGCCGGTGGGCGTTTCGCGAGAGAACTATTTGTCAGGCTCGTAGTTCACGACTGCGACCAGAGCGCATTCACCCGGCACTTCAGCAAATTCACCGGGATCACGCCGAAGGCCGTCATGTCTTTAGAATCAATCCAGGTTCGACCGGCTGTCCGGCACCAGGAGGATGACGATGACGCCGACGGCATAGATGAGACCGCAGATGGCGCCGACGCGCGCGTAGTCCCCGCCCATCGTCGCGAACAGCGTGCCGGAAAAAAACACGCCGACCGCAGTGGCGAAGCGTCCGGTGTTGTAGGCGATGCCTGAGCCGGTGGCGCGGACTCGTGTGGGAAAAAGCTCGGGGAGATAGAGCGGCAGCCAGCCGAAGAAGAGCGTGGCGATGAAACCCTGCGCGAAGACCATCGGCAGAAAACCGGGCTGCAACGGCACGGTGTAAAGAAACATGGCGCAGGTGGCCAGCGTGGCACCGATGCTGAAAACAAAATAGGAGAGCCGCCGTCCCAGCCAGCCCGCGATTTGTGCGCCGAAAAAACTTCCCAGCACGGTGCCCAGCGCCCACCAACCCTGCACCACGGCCTTGTAGCCGGGAGCGTCCGCGCCGCCGATTTTGTCCGCCCAAGGCATCATCCATTTGCCCGCCGCCCAGGCCCCGATGAGCGGGATCGAGCCGAGCGCGATGCCGGTGAGGGTGATGCGCAGCAAGGGCGCGCGAAACAGCTCCGCGAGTGGCGCCGCCGGTTTCGCGCTGCCCTTCACCAGTGTTTTCTGCGCCAGCCACAGCGGCGACTCACGCACGGCGACAAGCACGAGCACACCGAGCAGGGCCGGCGCGCCGCTCAACTTGAAGAGCCAGCGCCACGCGTCCGCCGTTACGGGCCACAGCCGGGCGACCTGGGAGAGCAGTAGCACGCCGAAGCCGATGCCTGTGCTCATGATGCCGGAGATGAACGGTCGCGACGCCTTCGGCCAGCACTCGGCCACGAGCGCGATGCCATTGGGCCACACGCCGCCGATGCCCAGGCCGACGAGGAAGCGCAGCACGAGCATCTGCCCGCTGGTCTGCACATAGGCGCCGAGTCCCGCGAAGCATGAATAAAACAGGATGCTGATGCCCAAGGCCCGGGTGCGCCCGAACCGGTCGCCGAGATGGCCGAGCAGAATGCCGCCGCAGGCCGCGCCGAACATGAGTGCGGCGGTATAATTCGCGAACCACTCGCCGCCGAGAGCCGCCGTGTAGCCACCGCCGAGCAGGTCTCGCGAAACGGACAGCGAAGCCACGGGCATCAGCCCCAGCTCGAAGCCATCAAAGAGCAGTCCCGCAAAAGCCGCCGCCGTCACCCACCAGCGGCTCTGGCGTGACAAGGTGGCAGCGACGCTGACGGGGGGAGCTTCCATTAGTGTGCGGGGTGTTGGTGTTCCGGTAGTTCCACCTCATACACCTGCGCATGGCCGGTGCGGTCGGACGTGAAGACGACAAAGCGCCCGTCCGGTGAGAAGTTCGGATGCGGATGCGTGTGCTGCGGTGCGAAGACCTTTCGCGCAGCATCGTCGTCATACGGACAGTGGCCGAGGTCCCAATGGTCGCCGACGCTGCTGGCCTCCGACTGGCAAAGAAGCTGCGGCGCGGCAGCATGGTGGCGTGGGTCAAAGAGCTGCAGCCCACGGTCTGGATTCCGCGTGTCGGTAATCATGCGCGTGCCGGTGCGGTCGATCATGGGATGCCACGCATTAAAATCACACACCGCGCGTATCGCTCCCGTGTCGATATCCACGCCGATGACGCCGTGCCGCCAGTTCGCCGCCAGAATCTCGCGCGTGCCGGGTCGCCAGGTCTCATGCACGATCCACTCCTTCTTCGCCGCATCGCGCGCATGGACGGAACGGTTGCCCGTGCCATCGCGGTTGATGATCCAGAGCCGGTCCTGCCACGGCCCGCCATAGCGCAGCAGCGTGGCATCGTCGGGATGAAACTGCGGATGGCAGATCGTGTCACGCTCCAGAATGACGGCAGCAGCCTGCGTGTGCATATCGAACAGATGCAGCCGTGACACCGCGCCGTAGTTGACCGGCACCGCCCACCAGCGGTCATCACGCGAGAGCGTGGTCGTGCCCATGCCGGCGGCGACCATGCTGGCGCGGTCGGCGATGGAGCCGGTGTCAAAGGTGGCGATCAACTCTTCGGAGAAGTCTTCCAAGCTCACCCGCCACGCGCCGCACCCGGCGGTGAAATAGACGAAGCGCCCATCGTGGGATGGATGCAGCGACCATTCATTGAGATCCGCGCGGTCGGTGAGCTGAACGAGCAGGCCGGTGGCGCGCTCCTCCGCATGGATTTGTGCCGTGCCAGTGCGGTGCGACACAAACACGAGCCACCGCATCGCATCATCATAGGCGGGCAGGTAATAAAACGGGTGGTGATGAATGCATGCCGCCGCCGTGACCTGCCGCACGGCCACGCCCGTCTGCGCATCGCGCTGGACACGGGACTCCGGCGGCAGTGTGCGACCCTTGCCGCAACCTGCCGATGAAATGAAACGCGAGGTGGACATGGATGCGGCGGCGGTTTTGCGAAAGCTCAACGAATCAGCGGACACAGTTCATGCCGATCAGCCGCAAGCGCGCGCGGATGTCGTCAATTTGTTCCGCAGCCAGGGGTCGCACCGGACGGCGAAAGACGGGGCTGGAAAACTGACCCATGAGCCAGCGGGCCACCTTCATGCGCTGGTGCGCGCCGCAGCCAGGCTCGCCGAAATTGTAAATGATGCGGGCGAGGGGAGCGACGGTCTTCTGCGCTTTCCTCGCGGTGGCGAGGTCACCCTCCAGCGCCGCATGAACAATGTCCAACATGAGCTGCGGCGCGAAACCCGCGAAGCCGATGAGCGCGCCATCCGCGCCCTCGAGCAGCGTGGGCAGGAGAAACTCATCATGGCAGGTGACGATGCTCACATGCGGCGCGGCTTCCTTGAGCTGCTCATAGTCGTAGAGCCAGCGGGCCATGTCGCGCGTGCCCATTTTGATCATCACCACCTCCGGCAGCTTCACCATCTCCAGCATCTCGGCCAGCGAATAGCCCGCCTTCGTCCACGCCGGATATTGATGAACGATGATCGGGACGCCCGCGCCCGCCGCCACGTCCTGCATGAAACCCACCGCCGTCTGCGCGCTGCGACCAAAGCGAATCCAATGATGCGGCGGCATGAGCAGGATCGCATCCGCGCCCGCTTCCTTCGCTTCCAGAGCATGATCGATGGCCTCAAGGCTGCCTTCAGCGGACACGCCGGAGATCACCTTCACCGCGCGGCCCGTGCGCGCATTCACCTCACGCACCGTCTGCGCCAGCACCCGCGTCACCTGCGCACGCTCACGCGGACGCAGCGACATGATCTCGCCCGTGTGACCATTGCAGACCAGTCCCTTGATCCCAGGAATGGCCGCGAGTTCCGCGATGTAAGCCGCGAGGCCCGCCTCATCCACGCTCTCATCCGCATGGAATGCACAGAGTGTGGCGGGGAAGACTCCGGTCCAGGGATGGGCTTTGAAATCGGCGGCAGCGGACGGTGCGGGAACGGGAGAAGTGGCGGCAGTGCTCATGGTGTTTTGGTTGATACGCGAATCTTCACGGGCACAGTTCACCCGTCAATGCGCTGCTGCTGAAACACGTTGCAGCCCGTCGGCGTCCACCCGAGAATCCGCCCATGCCAGCGAAGCAAGACCATCACGCCACCCTGCGCGACATCGCCAAACATTGCGGCGTTTCCCCCACCACCGTCTGCCGCGTGCTGCAAGGTCATCCGCAGGTCGCCGCCGCCACGCGGGAGAAAGTGCAGGCAGCGGCGGCGGCGGTTGGTTATCGGCTCAACCCCATGGTCGGAGCATGGATGTCGCACGTCCGCAATCGTCGCACCCAGCGCTACACCGGCACCATCGCGTGGGTCGTTGAAGCCGCCTTGCGCCGCTTCGCGCCGCGCCTCCAGCGCACCATGTCCGCCGCCATCCCGCACGCCGCGCGTCTTGGTTACGCGGTGGAGACCTTTGTCTTTGAAGAGCACGGACGCAAAGCCGCGCGTCTCGGCGAAATTTTGCGAAGCCGCGGCATTCATGGCGTGGTGCTCGACAACCTCTCCTCCACACTCGATTTCTCCGAGTTCCCGTGGGATTCGTTCGCCTGTGTGGGCACCTCGCTCGACCGCCTGCACCCGCGCCTGCCGGTGGTGGCACCCGATTTTCATCAAGCCACCCGCCTCGCCCTCGCCCGTCTCAGCGCCGCCGGGCATCGCCGCATCGGCCTCTACGAGACGCCCCTCACCGCGATGCTCACCGACCTCCTGAGTCGAGATGCTTTTCTGGCAAGCCGCTCCACCTTCCCCAAGCGCGATTGCATACCGCCACTGGAGTGCCCGGATTCCGACACGCGCTGCATCCAAGACTGGATCGAAACGCACCAGCCCGACGCGATCCTTTCCAACTCCACTCTGCTGCCCGCCACGCTCGCCAAACTGCGCCTGAAAACCACCCGCAGGCCCGTCATCGCCTGCCTGAACTGGAATCCCGAAGTGCATCGGCGGCACCACGTTTGCGGCGTGGACTACCTTCCCGAAACCCTCGCCTGCGTCACGATCGACATGGTGGAAGCCCGCCTCCGTCACCACTTCCACAGCCTGCCCGAAGAACGCCGCACCATCCTCATCGAAGGCGAGTGGCGGGAGGCGTCATCGGCTGGCACAACCGCCGCCAGGGGCGCAAGGGCACGCTCTGGGAGAAGCGCTTCAAGAGTGTGCTCGTCGAGAGCGGGCAGGCACTCGTGACCATGGCCACCTACATCGATCTGAATCCCGTGCGCGCGGGGCTCGTCGAGGCCCCAAAGGAATATCGTTGGTGCGGCTATGCGGCGGCGGTGGCAGGGAAAAAGCATGCACGCAGCGGGCTGCGGACGGCGATGACGACCTGGGCGCACGGAGAAATCGGCGAGGGTGCGAGCATGGAGAAATACCGCGAACTGCTTTTCGGAACCGGCGAACAGCGCAATCCCGGCGCGAATGGCCAGCGCGTGAAACGCGGCATCAGCAAGAAGCGCGTGGAGGAAGTGATGGCGAAGAAGGGCAAGCTCACCCGCTGGGAAATGCTGCGCTGCCGGGTGCGCTACTTCTGCGACGGCGCGGTGATGGGGACGAAAGACTTCGTCAACGGTATCTTCGAGCACGAAGGCCATCGCTTTGGCCCGAAACGACAGACCGGCGCGCGCCCAATGCGCCATGTGGAAGCGCACGGGCTGACGACCCTGCGCGACCTGCGGCTCAAGCCGGTGGGGTAGGCAGATCCCCTCACTCCCCGGTGCCGATCCCCGTTCTGACCGTTTCCGGTGCGGCGGGCGCGAAAGCAATTTCCCTGCAGTCAGCCAGCGAGCTGTTCGAGACGTGCGAGGGAAAAGACCGCGCCGCCATTCAGGAAAAAGCGGGTGAGTTGCTCGCGCAGCGTGCGGTAGAGCGCGGGGTCGGTGCTGGCGAGGGATGCGGGCACATCACGTCTGGCGAAGCGCACGAGCGCGGCGACTTCCGCCCAGCGCTTTTCCTTGAGATACACATCAATCAATTCCTGCTGCGCGAGGAGTTCGCGGGCGATGAGTTCCTCTTCGCGTGCGGTCATGGGGTGAGGACTTCGAGATAGACGAGATTTTCCTCGGCACGCTCCCGGCTGCCGGGTGGAAAGGCGGAGATGAGTGCGCGGATGCGGGCGGCGTCCGGGCGATGCAATGAGATGAGAAAGCGGATGTCGCTGATGTCCTTTGGATCGGCGCGGATGAGTTTGGCGGCGATGAGGTTTTCCGCAGGCGGGCGGTAGATTTCCAGGCGACCCATGCGATCCACGAGGATGGGTTCGAATAGGCCAAGCTGGGTGAGGCCGGGTTCGACGATTTGGAGATAGGGCCTCACTGGATCGAGTGAGGATTTCGGGTCAAAGAAGATGCCGGCGGCCTCGGCGGCGATGCGGAGTTCCGCGCGGTCGTAGTCGCTGTGCGGACGCCACACGTCGAGGTCCGAGGAAGTGCGTCCGTCCATGCCGCCGAAGAGGCACGCAGCAGAGCCGATGAGACAGAGCTTCACCGGCGGGCCTTGCGGCGGGAGTGCGGCGGCGAGCTTTTCGAGGATGTGCATCCACTCTGCGGCATTCAGCGTTGGATTCATCTGCTGGGATCATACCGGCAGCGGGCGGCGGCGGCAATTCCCGATGTCGCCCTTGTGATATTCTCGGAAACGAAAAAGCCGCCCCGGTTTCCCGGGGCGGCTTTTGATTCGTAGGCGCGCTCGTGAGAGCGCGGGCACTCTGTCGTGCTCGATCAGCCTGCGGATTCACATCCGCAGCTACGCATTACTTCTTCTTCGCGGCGCGCTTCTCCTCGATGGCGGCCTGGGCGGCGGCGAGGCGGGCGACGGGGACGCGGAAGGGCGAGCAGCTCACGTAGTTCAGGCCCACGCGGTGGAAGAACTTCACGCTGTCCGGATCGCCGCCGTGCTCGCCGCAGATGCCGAGCTTGATGTCGGGGCGCGTGGCGCGTCCTTTCTCGATGGCGATCTTCACGAGCTGGCCGACGCCGGTCTGGTCGAGCGAGGCGAAGGGGTTCTTCTTGAAGACTTCGTTCTCGGTGTAGGCGTTCAGGAAGTTGCCCATGTCGTCGCGCGAAATGCCGAGCGCGGTCTGCGTGAGGTCGTTCGTGCCGAAGCTGAAGAACTCCGCGGTCTGCGCGATTTCGTCGGCGGTGAGGGCGCCGCGCGGGACTTCGATCATGGTGCCGACCTGGTAGCTCAGCTTCACCTTCTTCTCCTTCTGCACTTCCTCTGCGACGCGATGAACGATGGCGACTTGGAGATCGAGTTCCTTCTTGTATCCGACGAGCGGAATCATGACCTCGGGCTTCACCTTGATGCCCTTCTTCTGCACTTCCGCGGCGGCTTCGAAAATCGCGCGCGCCTGCGTCTCGGTGATCTCGGGATACGCGATGCCGAGGCGGCAGCCGCGATGACCGAGCATCGGGTTGAACTCATGCAGCGCGGCGACACGGGCCTGCACTTTTGCGAGGGTGATGCCGAGCTTCTTCGCGAGTTCGGCTTGAGCCTTTTCCTCGTGCGGGACGAATTCGTGGAGCGGCGGATCGAGCAGGCGGATGGTCGCCGGGAAGCCTTTGAGGGCTTTGAAAATGCCGATGAAGTCTTCCTTCTGGTAGGGCAGGATTTTCTTCAGCGCCTTGCGACGGCCGTCTTCGGTGTCGGCGAGGATCATCTCGCGGACGGCGTCAATGCGGTCGCCCTCGAAGAACATGTGCTCGGTGCGCGTGAGGCCGATGCCGGTCGCGCCGAATGCGATCGCCTGACGCGTCTGCTCGGGGTTGTCGGCGTTCGTGCGGACTGCGAGGCGCGTGGCCTTGCTGCACCACGTCATGAGCTGGTTGAACGCCTTGAATTTTTCCGTCTTTTGCGCGGCCTTGTCGCCGCCGATGGTGCCGGTGACGATGTTGCTCGGACCGGTCTTCACCTGGCCGCCGTAGATCGTGCCCGCGGTGCCATCAATCGAGAGGAAGTCGCCTTCCTTGAAGACCTGGCCGGAGATGGTCACGGTCTTCTTGTCGTAATCAATCTGCACGCCGGAAGCGCCGCAGATGCAGACCTTGCCCATCTGGCGCGCGACGAGTGCGGCGTGCGAGGAGACGCCGCCCTTCGCCGTGAGGATGCCCTCGGCGGCGATCATGCCGCGGAGATCTTCGGGCGAAGTTTCGTTGCGGACGAGCAGCACTTTCTCGCCCTTCTCGGCAGCGGCCGCTGCGCGGTCGGCGTTGAGATAGATTTTGCCGGACGCTGCGCCGGGACCTGCGGGGAGACCGCTCGCGAGGATCTTTGCCTTCTTGATCTCGGCGAGATCGAAGTCGGGCGCGAGGAGCTGTTCGAGCTGATCGGCGGGGTTGCGCAGGATCGCGGTTTCCCAGTCGATGAGTCCCTCCTTGACCATGTCCATCGAGAACTTCAGCGCCGCGGCTGCGGTGCGCTTGCCGTTGCGCGTCTGGAGCATGAAGAGCTTGCCTTCCTGCACCGTGAACTCGATGTCCTGCACGTCTTTGAAATGCTTCTCGAGGATCTGGCGGACCTTCATCAGCTCCGCGTAGCTCTTCGGCATCTGCTTCTTCAGCTCGGAAACGGGCTCGGGGGTGCGCACGCCAGCGACGACGTCTTCGCCCTGCGCGTTGATGAGGAATTCACCATAGAATTCATTCACGCCATTCGCCGGATTGCGCGTGAACGCGACACCGGAGCCGGAGGTCTCGCCCGTGTTGCCATAGACCATCGCCTGCACGTTCACGGCCGTTCCCCATTCCGTCGGGATGTTGTATTTGCGGCGATACACGATCGCGCGGTCATTCATCCACGAGCCGAACACCGCGCCCGCCGCGCCGCGGAGCTGCTCCCACGCGTCATTCGGGAATGCCTTGCCGGTGCGCTCCTTTACGAGCTTTTTGAAACGCACAACGAGTTCCTTGTAGTCGGCGACGGTGAGGTGCGCGTCGTCCACCTGCTCCTCGTGATGCTCTTCCTTCAGGTGCTCGATCACGCTCTCGAACGGATCGTGATCCTCGCCCGCGCGCTTCTGCACGCCCATCACCACGTCGCCATACATCTGGATGAAACGGCGGTAGCAGTCCCACGCAAAACGCTCATTCTTCGTCGCCGCCACGAGCGCGAGGACCGTCTGGTCGTTCAGGCCGAGGTTCAAAATCGTGTCCATCATGCCGGGCATGGAATCGCGAGCGCCCGAGCGCACCGCGACGAGCAGCGGCATCCCGGTGGTCGCGCCGAACTTGCAGCCCATGATCTTCTCCATGTTGGCCACGCCCTTTTCCATCTCCGATTGGAGCGTCGCGGGATACGTGCGCTTGTTCGCGTAGTAGTAGGTGCAAACGTCCGTCGTGATCGTGAATCCGGGAGGCACCGGCAGGCCGATGCGCGTCATCTCCGCGAGGTTCGCGCCCTTGCCGCCGAGCAGCGCCTTCATGCTGCCGTCGCCGTCGGCCTTCGCAGCGCCCCAGGTGTAGATGTATTTCACGGATTTGCTTTTTGCAGATTTAGCGGGGGCGGTGGATTTTTTAGCGGGTTTTGATGCCATAGAGGTGTGTGTGGTTTGAATCAGGGTTGAAATCATTGCGTCGGGGCAGCGCGGGGGCGTTCCTTCCGGGCAAAAAATGGGCGCGCTGTATGCCACAGCACGCCGGGGGTGCAAAGGGATTTTGCGGGAAATGTGGCCGGGCCTGTCGTGAATTTTAGAACGTTCCGAAAGTCGGATTCTAACGCGGAGGCGCAGAGGAGACTGAGAGGTCTGCAGAGGAGGATGGAAATAGAGCGCTCCGCGCCCCTGCGTTGAAAAGAGGTGTTTCATTACACTCTCTGTGATTTGAAATCGAAAGATACGGCTGGGGTGGGGCGCAGCCACGAATCCATCGCCTGATGTCAGACCCACGAAATGTAGCTCACGACAAGAAAGTCCTCCAAGAGAAGAAACACCACGGCGAGGATCCTGCGGTGGGCGCGGCGGAGAAGGTGCAGCCGGGCCGGAAACCGGAGATGCAGCATACCCACGCGCACGAAGACCCGGCTACCGAGCGGGCGGAAGCGGCGGCGCAGGAGGTGGAGCAGATCAAGGCAGCGGCGGCGGCCCACGCCGAGAAGACGGACATCCACAAGCACCCTTAATCCCGAAGGCACGCAGGCAGGCAACCAATCAACTGATTAGAGACGTCCAGCAAAACCTCTGCGAGGGGATCGGCGAACCGATC
>BJFP01000140.1 GCA_014189875.1 Verrucomicrobiota bacterium
GGCATCGCTCGTCGCGGCAAATCCTACGGTGACGCCGCACCCGACACCGAAGCCCGCGACCGCCGCGACCACGCCTGCCGCGAACGACAAGCCTCCGCAGAGCACTGCTCAGAAGACCACGCCGACGCCTGTGGATAAGAAGGCACCGGCGACCGCAGACAAGAAGGCGCCCAAAATCTACATCGTCCGCAAGAGTGAGACCGCGATGAAAATCGCGCGCGACCACGGCTGCTCGTACGAGGAACTGCTGAAGCTGAACAACATCAAGGATCCGAAGAAAATCCAGTCCGGTCAGGCCCTGAAAATCCCCGTGAAGAACGGCTAGCCGAAACATTCTCCGATGCAAAAGCGCTTCGTCGTAATCAACGTCTTCCTCCTCGTCTTCGCAGTTGCCGCGCTGCTGACGATCGGGATCGTGATGCTCACGAGCACGGGCGCATACGCACAGGACAACAGAAGCGATCCGAACTACTACTTCTCGCGCCAGCTCATGTGGCTGTGCATCGGCGCGGGCGCGTGCGTGCTGGCCGCGCTGATTGACTACCGCTGGATGGAAAAGCGCTGGTGGATCTTTTACGTGCTGGCGGCGGTGTTGCTCGCGTTCTGTCTTTTGAAAGGAAAGCGTATCAACGGATCGCGGCGCTGGATCGGCATCGGCGGCTTCACATTGCAGCCCTCGGAATTTGCGAAGCTCGCCGTTCTCATTACGCTCGCATGGTGGTATTCGCGGGAGAAAATGCAGGCGCGCGAATTCCTCCGCGGCTTCGTGTATCCGCTGGGCATCGTCCTTGTCCTCGTCGCTCTCATCGTCCCCGAGGTGGATCTCGGCACCTCGACGCTGCTGCTCTGCACGACGATGGTGCTCATGTTTGTCGCCGGTGCGCGCGTGCCGTATCTCGGCCTTTGCGCGGGCGCGCTCATCGGAGCACTCGCACTGGCGATCCGGCTCATGCCTCAGCGCCTGGACCGACTGATGGCCTTTCTCCACCCGGACGATCCGAAGTATGCAAAGGAAGTTTACCAGCAGGCGCACGGCCTCATCGCGTTTGGCTCCGGCGGATTCTCCGGGCTCGGCCTCGGCAATGGCCGCGAGAAATTTTCCTACCTGCCGTACGCGCACACGGATTTCATCATGCCGGCTGCCGGCGAGGAGATGGGCCTCGTCTGCACGCTCACGATCGTGCTCTGCTTCCTCATCGTACTCGTGAGCGGCACCGTGATCGCGATGCGTGCGAGCGACCGCTTTGGCCGGCTGCTCGGTGTGGGCATCGTGATGCTCATCGCGTTGCAGGCGGCGATGAATATCGGCGTTGTGACGATGTGCCTGCCGAACAAGGGACTGCCGCTGCCATTCATCAGCTACGGCGGATCGAGCCTCGCCTTCTGTCTCGCGAGCATCGGCATCCTCGTGAGCATCTACCGCCGCGGCTTCGGAGAAAAACCCGATCCCGATGGCGTCAGTTTTGAGGTCCGCCTGCGGAAACGAAAGACGCCTCGCATCTAGCTCCATGAAAAACAAAGACCGCCGCACACACCGCAAGCAGCCATCCGATGACGCAGCGCCGCTCGGCCAGATGCCTGTGGCGCGTTGGAATCTTTCGTCTGGCGGACTGCAAGGGGTGCCTTTCCGGAGTCCCGTCGCAAATGTGATCACCGTCAGTTCACCGCTCCGCCCTTCGCATACCGAATGAAATTCGTCATCGCAGCAGGAGGCACAGGCGGCCATCTTTTCCCCGGCTTGGCGGTCGGGGAAATCCTGCTCGCGCGCGGACACGAGGTGATGCTGCTGATTTCGGAAAAGGAAATTGACGCGACGGCCACGCAGGGGCGGAAGGAATTCCGCATCGAGAAACTCGCGGGCATCGGAATGCCCAAACTTTTTTCGCCCGCGATCATCGGCTTCGTATTCCGATTTTGGAAAGGGCTGCGGCGGTGCAAGGCGCTCTTCCGCGAGTGGCAGCCCGCGGCGGTGCTCGGCATGGGCGGCTTCACTTCGACCGCGCCGATTCTCGCGGGGCGCTCGCGGAAAATTCCGACATTCGTGCATGAGTCGAACGCGATCCCCGGCCGCGCGAACCGGCTCAATGCGCGCTATGTCACGAAGGTGCTGCTCGGCTTCGCGGAGTGCGCGCAGCATTTTCCAAAAGTGAAATGCGAGGTGACCGGCACGCCGCTCCGCTCGGCGCTCACGGGCGCGGTGGACAAGACCGCCGCACTCGCGACATTCGGGCTCAAGCCCGGACGCACGACGCTGCTCGTGATGGGCGGCAGCCAAGGCGCGAGCGGGATCAACTCCGCAGTCGGCGCTGCTGCTGCGAGACTGAAGTCATGCTCGTGGCAAGTGATCCACCTCGCTGGCGCTCAGGACAAACAGCGGATGCACGACGCTTACCAACGCGAGGGTGTGCCCGCGGCGGTCGTGGCGTTTCATCACAAGATGGAGGAGGCATACGGCGCGTCGGATCTCGCCATCGCACGCAGCGGCGCGGCGAGCCTTGCGGAGCTTTCGCATTTCGGCCTGCCCTCGATCCTGATCCCGTATCCGTTCGCTGCGGACGATCATCAGACCGCGAACGCGAAGATTTTTGAAGACGCGGGTGCTGCCGTGCTGATGAAGGAATCCGATGCAACGCCGGATGCGCTCGCGGAAAAAATCTCCTCGTTAATCGCGGACCCCGCGCGCCTCGCGGCGATGGCGCAGCGCAGCCGTGCGCTCGCGCCGGACGCTGCCGCGAAGCGTGTCGCCGATGTCATCCTCAATTCCTGCAAGCCCAACCCGTGATCGAACCGATGAAAACAACCCACCGAATCGCATTCACCCTCGCGCTCGTCCTCGCGACGGCGCACTCGCTCCGCGCGGATTTCCTCGAACTGAGAATTCGCGAGACCACCGCTGAATACGTCTGGAACTGGGTCTTCGCGATCTTCGCGGCAGTCGTGTTTTTCACCCTCCGCGCGTCGCGCAGCAGAGGAGGCCAGGGTCGCTGACATGGACGGGGCACACCTCGCAAAACTCCTCACCGGAGGCGGACGCCGCATTCATCTGATCGGCGTCGCAGGCTCCGGCATGAGCGGAATCGCGGGACTGTGCATGGCGCTCGGGCATCGCGTGAGCGGCAGCGACAAGGCGACGACCATCGAGACGGATCGCCTGCAGACGCTCGGCCTCGACTTTTCCTCGCCCGCAAATCCCGAAAAGGTCCGCGACTCCGAGCTGGTGATTTTTTCCTCGGCAATCAAGCCGGCGCATCCCGACTACGAATGCGCGACGAAGCTCGGCCTGCCGATCGTACGGCGTGCCGATGCGCTCGCGGCGATCATGCGGCAGAAAAAGGGAATCGTCGTCGCGGGGATGCACGGGAAGACGACGACGAGTTCGATGGGCGCGCATGTGCTGCGCGGGGCGGGGCTGCATCCTTCGCACTACGTCGGCGCGGAGATCCCGATCCTCGGCGTAAACGCGGTGTGGGATGCGGCGGGCAAATGGTTCATCGCGGAGGCGGACGAGAGCGACGGGACGATCGTGAACTATCACCCGGAGCACTCGATCGTCCTGAACATCGAGGAGGAGCACATGGATTTTTACGCGGACCTCGCGCACATCGAGCGCACCTTCGCGCAACTGCTCCGGCAGACGACTGGCAGCGTTTTTTACTGCGCGGACGACAAGCACGCCACGCGCATCTGTGCCGCGCATCCGCGGGCGATCTCATACGGCGCGACTGCGGGCGCGGACTACCGGTTCGAGGATGTGCATCCGAAAGATTTCCAGACGCACTTCATCGCAACACGGCGGGGCGAGCCGCTCGGTGCGCTCACGCTGAATGTCCCCGGACGCCACAACGTGAGCAATGCGACGAGCGTGATCGCGCTGGCGACGGAGCTGGGTGTTCCATTTCCAAAAATCGCAGAGGCACTCGAATCGTTCCGTGGTGCGCGCCGTCGGTTCGAGATCAAGCACCGTTCGGAGCGGTTCATGATCGTGGATGACTACGGGCATCACCCGAGCGAAATCCGCGCGACGCTCGCGACCGCGCGCGGCACGGGGCGCAAGCGCGTCCTCACGATGTTCCAGCCGCACCGCTACACGCGCACGCAGGCGCTGCGCGATGAGTTTGGCCGCGCATTCGAGGACACGGATGTGCTCGTACTGGCGGACATTTACCCCGCGAGCGAGACGCCGATCCCCGGCGTGACCGGGCAGACGATTGCGGATGAGATCGCCGCGCACACGGCGCAGGAGGGCGTGAGCTTCCAGCCGGAGCGGAGGAAGATCGCGTTCGATATCGGCCGCATGATGGAGCCGGGCGATCTCATCCTCTCGCTCGGCGCGGGCGATATCCACGAGCAGGGCAGCGTGCTCGCGCGCGACGCGGCGGTGCTCGACGGCATCCTGGACGTGATGGGCCCCGGCACCGCGCGGCTCTACGAACCGCTCTCGAAACACACGACGATGCGCGTCGGCGGCCCCGCGCAATTCTGGGCGGAGCCCGAGACGGAGGAAGGCTTCGCGCGGCTCGTGCACTTCACGACGGAGCGAAAAATTCCGATCTTCGTGATGGGGCGCGGCTCGAATCTGCTCGTGCGCGACGGCGGGATCCGCGGCGTGGTCGTGCGGCTTTCGCGCGGCGAGTTCAAGCGGCTCGAAGTCCACGGCATGCACATCAGCGCGGGCGTCGGAGTGAAGCAGCGCGAGCTCGCGATCGCAGCGCGCGATGCGGGCATTGGCGGCTTCGAGTGGTTCGAGGGCATCCCCGGAAATGTCGGCGGCGCGCTGCGGATGAATGCGGGTGCGATGGGCGGCGAGACTTTCCGGCAGGTCGTGAGCGTGCGCTTCGTGGATGCGAACGGTGAATTCCACACGCGGACTCCGGGCGATCTCGAAGTGCATTACCGGGACGTGCCCACGCTCGCGAACAACTATGCGGTGAGCGCGACCTTCCACGGAGAGCCGGCGGCGGCGGCGGACATCGCGGCGCGGCTCGACGCGAGCCAGCAGAAACGGCGCACAAGCCAGCCGAAGGAATCGAGCGCGGGGTGCATTTTCAAAAATCCGGAGACGGTGCCCGCGGGGAAACTCATCGATGAACTCGGGCTGAAGGGCGCACGTGTCGGCGGTGCGCGCGTGTCGGAGATCCACGGAAACTTCATCGTGAACGAGGGCGGCGCGACCGCCGGCGACGTGCTCGCGCTCATCGCGCAGATCAAGGAACGCGCGCGTGTCGGGCAAAATATTGAATTGCACACCGAGGTTCAAATCGTCGGGCAAGACGAACCGGTTTATGTCTGAGACTGCAAATGAACCGCTGAACAAAGCGGATCACAGGCGTCCCGCCGGTGAAGGCAGGCAGTCCGTCCCGGCTGCCTGGCCGTGCTTACAGCAGGCGGGACGCCCGCTTGCCATCACAGCCGGGAGGGCTGTGATCCGCTCGCTTTTCGTGAGAGTTTTCTCGCGCGCGTCGCGTATTCATGGCGATGAAAACACACTCCATTTCCATGCCATTTGATCTCACCAACATTCCGGTCGCCGTCCTCATGGGCGGGCCCGGATCGGAACGCAAAGTCTCGCTGAAATCCGGCGAGGGGGTCATGGAGGCGCTGCGATCAATCGGTGCGGTTGTCACGGCGGTGGATGTCACAGGTGCGAATTTCACGGTGCCTGCGGTCACGCGTGTTGCGTTCAATGTCGTGCATGGGACGTTCGGCGAGGACGGGCAGATCCAGCGCATCCTTGAGGCGCGCGGCATTCCGTACACGGGCGAAGGCGTGCGCGGGTCGGAGCTGGCGATTGACAAGATTGCATCGAAGCGGCGCTTCGTGGAGCGCGGTGTGCCGACGGCGAAATCGGAAATCATCCGTGGCGGCGCGAAGCCGACGCTGCCGCTGCCGCTCGTGATCAAAGCGCCGAAGGAAGGCAGCAGCGTGGGTGTGTACATCGTGAAGTCTGCGGATGAACTCGCGTCGTCGCTGGAGCAGGCGTGGAAATTTGGCGACGAACTGCTTGTCGAGGAATTTATCGCGGGCCGGGAGCTGACGGTCGGCGTTGTAGGCGATCTCGCGCTGCCGGTGATCGAGATCCGTGCGAAGAAGGACTTCTACAATTTCGACAACAAGTATCCTTTTCTGAATCCCAACGCCGCCGGCGCGGATCACTTCTGCCCCGCACCGCTCGAAGCTGCGACGACGAAGCTCGTGCAGGACACGGCACTCGCGGCGCACCGTGCGCTCGATCTTGAAATCTACTCGCGAGTGGACATTCTCCTCACCGACGCAGGGCTTCCGTTTGTGCTCGAGGTGAACACCATTCCCGGCATGACGCCGGTGTCGCTGCTGCCCGAGGCCGCCGCCGCCGTGGGCATCAGCTACGCCGAACTTTGCCGCCGCATCATCGAGCTCTCGCTCGCAGCCCGCCCATCACGCTCATCAAGCCCATGAAACGCAAACGCCCCAGCAACCAGCGCCTGACCTCCGACCGCGACCGCCGGAAAAAATATTTCGTGGACGGAGTGGTGAAGCGCGGCACAAACGAGACGTGGCTCGCATTCTGCCGCTGGACGTGGCGGCTCGTGAAAGTGTGCGTGCTGCTGGCGCTGCTCGGTGGCATCGGCTGGGGCTCGACGGTGGGGTGGAAGAAATTCTTCTGGCAGAATCCCGACTACGCGCTGACGGACATCACCTTTGCGACGGACGGCACGCTCACGCGCGACCAGGCGCGCGCGGTGGCAAAGGTGAAGCCGGGCGCAAACATCTATTCCTACAAGACCTGGCAGATCCGCGATGCGCTGCTCGCGCTGCCGCAGGTCGAGACCGTCGAAGTGGTGCGCTACTTGCCGAACCGGATCGAGGTCACGGTGAAGGAGCGCAAGCCGACCGCGTGGCTCGCCGCAGCGCCGGGTGAAAAAGCCACCGCACCGAAACCGACGCACCTGCTGGATGCGAGCGGCATCGTCTTTCAGCCGCGCGTGATTTTGAACGAGGTGAAATCGCTGCCGGTCATCGCGGGCGTGCAGACGGAGGATCTCGATCCCGGCAAGAAAATCCACAAGGCCGAGGTGCTCGCCGCGCTCGATCTTCTGCGGCGCACGCGCGAGGCGGGATCGCTGAAGGTGACGGCAGTGGATGTGTCGAAGGGCTGCTTCATCGTGGCTACGGATCAGAAGCGCGCGCAGATCACGTTTGGCCTCGACGACATCGCGGGGCAGTTGGACCGGCTCGGCGCGGTGCGCAACGAGGCGACGCTCATCGGACAGGAAATCGCGACGATCAACCTGATTCCGGTGCGGAACATTCCCGTGACTTTCATGCAGCCGGAGCCGCCCGACAGCGACGATGCGTCGGAGCCTTCCGTGATCCCGCGCGCGATTCCGGTGAAGTCGAAGACGGGCGCGGATTCTTCTTCGTCGAAGGACAAGGCGAAGCCTGCGCGCAAGAACGAGCCCGCGAAACCCAAGGAATCGCCGAAGGGCGAGAGCGGCCTGCTCAAACATTTCCGCACCGCTTGATCTGATGGCCAAAGATCAAATTGTCGTCGGGCTTGAAATCGGCACCTCGAAGGTGTGCGCGATCTCCGCGGAGCTGAAGCGCGACGGGACGATCCAGATCCTCGGTGTGGGCGAGGCGCCGTCGCGCGGCGTTCGCAAGGGCGAGATCGTGGACATCGAGACTTGCGGCAAGTGCATCCGCGAGGCGCTCGCGGACGCGGAGGAGAAGAGCGATGTGATGATTAAGAACGTCTATCTCGGCATCACGGGCGGGCACATCCAGAGCTATAACAACCGGTGCTCGTTCACGCTGCCGGAGGAGCGCGAGAAGATTGACAGCGGCGATTTTGCCCGAGTGCAGGAGGCGGCGCGAACGTCGCCGATCCCGTCGCAGAACATGTTCGTCCACACGATTCTCCAGCACTACTACGTGGACGGGCAGGACGGAATTCTGAACCCCGTCGGCATGCACGGGCGCAAGCTGGAAGCGGACTTTCACATCGTGCATGGCGTCGCCACGCGCATCCGCAACAGCCTCCAGTGCATGATCGATCTCGACATCGAGATCGAGGACATCGTCTTCACCCCGTACGCCGCAGCGCAGGCGGTGCTCGATTCGAACCAGAAGACCGCGGGCGCGATCATGGTGGACATCGGCGGCGGCACGACGGGCTTCATCGTGTATGCGGGCGGCGCAGTGAAGCAGAGCGGCGTGCTCGGCATCGGCGGCGACCACATCACGAACGATCTCTCGCTCGGACTGCGCATCCCGATGGGCAAGGCGGAGCGGCTGAAGATTGACGAGGGAAGCTGCGCGATCGGCGGCACGATTCCGGGCGATGCCGTGGTGATGAAGGACGAGCACGGATTTGCGGGCCGCGAGATCGAGCGCGAGATGCTGAACACGATCATCCACATGCGCGTGCGCGAGACTTTCGAGCTGCTGAAGCGCGAACTCGACAAGGGCCGCTACGCCGAATACGCGGGCGCGGGCATGGTGCTCACGGGCGGGAGTTCCGCCCTGCGCGGCATCAAGGAGGTCGCGGAGGAAATCTTCCAGATGCCCGTGCAGGTCTGCCGCGCGCAGAATATTTCCGGCGTCACGAGCGCCTTTGAAAACCCGCAGTATTCCACGGCGATCGGCCTCGTGAAGTACGCGCAGGCCACGCTCGGCGATGATTCGGGCGGGTGGTTCGATTGGTTCAAGAAGTGGTTCCGCTAGGAGCGCGCCATGTGCATTCACGCGCCAGTTTCGGAGTTCTCTGTTCTCAGTGCTCAGTGCTCAGATTTTCGATTCGCACGCGTGTCCTCGCTGACGCGGAGCTATGCAGTTCGTTCGGTGATTTATAGGCGCAGCGGCGCAGAACTGAGGGAGAGGATCGCAGGGCGATGCCGTGAAATGTCCGCGCCGATCGGCGCGGGAAAAGACTTCCCTCTTCGGAACTCCCAATTCCTCTCCGCGCCTCTGCGTTTTGAATCCCTCCGCGCCAATTCCAACTGCATCGTTCTGGCTGAAACTGAGACCTGAGCACTCCACCAACGACCCACGCCATGATCACACTCAAACGCTCAACCACTCCGGCAGCGCCGGTCATCAAAGTCCTCGGCCTCGGCGGCGCGGGCGGCAGTGCGCTCGACCGCCTCGTGCTTGATGGCGCGGAAGGCGTCTCGCTCTTCGCGCTGAATACCGATGTGCAGGCGCTGAACGGCTGCGTCGCGCCGCAGAAAATCCAGCTCGGCCGCACGGTGACGCGCGGGCTGGGCGCGGGCGGCGATCCCGAGATCGGCTATCAGTCGGCGGAGGAGGCGGGGGATGAAATCAAGTCGGCCATCGAGGGGGCGGACATGATTTTTCTCTGCACCGGACTTGGCGGCGGCACGGGCAGCGGTGCAGCGGCGCTCATCGCGCACATGGCACGCAGCGCGGGCGCGATGGTTGTCGTGTTTGTCACGATGCCGTTTGGCTTCGAGGGAAAAAGGCGGCGCGCGCAAGCTACCGAAGCGCTTGCGCACCTTGAGGCGCAGGCGGATCTCGTCGTGTGCTTTGACAACGATCGCCTCGGCGAGACTGCGCCGCACAATGCGGGCGTGCAGGATGCGTTCGTCGCGGCGGATCACATCCTCAGCAATTCGATCCAGTCCATCGCGTCGCTCGTGCGGCGCGGCGGGATCATCCCGACGGGGCTCGATGAACTCGCGTCCGCGCTGCGCCGTTCGCATCCGCGCTGCATCTTCGGCTATGGCGAGAGTGACGGTGCGAACCGCGCGCACGAGGCGCTCACGCGTGCGCTGAAAAGCCCGCTGATGGGGAATGGGAAGATGCTGGCGGACTGCCACAGCGTCGTGATCCACCTTGCCGGCGGGCCGGACCTCACGGTGCAGGAAGTCACTTCGCTGATGGATGAGTTCAACAAGCACATCGGCGACGATACGCGGATTGATTTCGGTCTCGCGACGGATGCGAAGCTCGGGCGCAGGCTTTGCGTGACGATTCTCAGCTCGACCGGCGCGCCCGATGCCGCCGCGGAACCCGTGCCCGCTCCCGTTCGCGTGCAGCGCACGCCGCCGCGTGCGGCACCTGCGCCTGCGCAACCGCCGAAGCGCACGACTGCGGCGCCCACACCCGTCGCGGCCGAGGCAACCGAATTTTCCGACGCCGAGGAGGACGAGGAGGAGATGCAGCCTGCCGCGAAGTCCGAACCGGTGCCGGTTGCAGCGGTGAAGACCACGCCGCCCGCGCAGACTTACCGCAAACCCGTGGCCGAAAAAACGGCCGCGGCGAAGAAGGAGGAGAAGGCCGAGCAGATGTCGCTCGAGCCCGCGAACCG
>BJFP01000141.1 GCA_014189875.1 Verrucomicrobiota bacterium
GCGAGGAACCCGACGGACGGATGGAAGATGCGCGTGAGGAAATGATACTCGCCACCGCTGCGCGGGAGCGCCGCCGCAAGCTCCGCATAGGCGACACCGCCGCAGAATGCGCACACGCCGCCGACGAGCCACAGGATGAGAATTACGAAAGGAGTGAGCCCTCCGGCAATCTGGTAGCCGACGCTCGTGAAGACTCCCACGCCGACCATGTTTGCAACGACGAGACAGGTCGCTGTGTAGAGCGACATGGTGCGGATTTTTCCTTGTGACATGGGTGGGGAGACTCGCGAGCGGTGCCGTGAAATGCGAGGAGGAATCGCGGATGGCGGCTTGCGCATGGAGCAGGGGCGCCTTCGCCCCAAAGCTCGTGCGAGCAATACAGTTGGAGAGCCGGAAAAGTGTGGCGGCGTAGGTGACTGCTCTTGGAGTTTGGAGTTGAGCGTTTGGTGTTTGAAGTTGAGCCCCGCGCAGCGGCCTCGGGTTTCAGGACGCATGTCAGAATTCGGAACGCGCCTGCGGCGGGCTGAACACCAAACGCCCAACACCAAACGCCAAACACGAAATTGAAAAACTTGCGCCGGAGGCACTCCGGCATTCTCACTGGGTAAATCGTATCAGACACGGGGTGAGGGCGCCCCGGCTCCATGCTACTTCACGACGTGGATCGTGTTCAGGATGCGTCCGGGCACCGGCGTGCCGTCCTCGCCGTTGACGTTCATCTTGATCTCCATCTGATCCACTTTGCGCACGCCTTCGATTTCGAGGAACACCTTCCTCCGGTCGGCGCTGAGCTTTGCAGATTTCACGGTGAGCGTGTCCTTGCCCCTGCTGTCGTCGGTGGGCTTGTAGGTGGCGCTGCCGTAGTTCGAGGTCCACTTGTAGTTCCAGTGCTGCACGGCGTAGTTCGCCGTGTCGCTGCCGGTCTTGGCGTCGAGCGGATTTGTGAAGCCGATCTCGATGCCGTTCGCGCGGACGTTCAGCGAGGAGGGGAAGAAGATTTTCTTCCCCGTGTAGCGCACGCGCTGGAGGCAGCCGTCCTTTGCGGCGCTGGTCTGCCAGCCCTTGAGGCCGCAGATCCAGAGCTGGCCGTCGATCGCGTTGAACCGCGCGCGCATCGTGCCGCTCTCGAATTTCACCGGGAAACGGAAGACGCCGCCCTGCGTGATGCCGTCCGCATTTTCCTGGAGCACGCCGTAGAGTCCGCACGTGCCGTAGCTGAGATGCAGCATTCCGCCCGCGGGCAGGCCCCATTTCTCGCCGGTGACCCACGCCTGGCCGCCGCCGGAATTGTCCACGTCCTTCGGCATGTAGCAGATGTGCTTGCCGGCCTCGGTCGGCGGATTCGCGCGATGCGAAAGGTCTGCGACCGTGACGAAGTCGCCGGGCTTCACGATGTGGACGTAGCACATCGGCACCCACGTGCCCTCGTTGTCGCCAGTCGTGACGACATCGCCGGGACCGACGCTGATGCCGTTCGGAGCGCGCAGGCCCGTGGCGAAAATCTCGAACTTCTTTCCGTCGGGCGAAATCTTGAACATGCACCCGTTGTGATCGCTCAGCGGGCCCCAGCCGCGTCCGCCGGGATTCACCGGGCCGCCTTTGGCAAAGTAGAAGTTGCCCTTGCTGTCCGTCTGCAAGTCGAACGTGAACTCGTGGAAACCGGGCGTGACCTGCACGTCGTTGTTGAAGCACTCGTAGAAGTCCGCCTCTCCGTCGCCGTTCAAGTCGTGCAGCCGCGTGATCTGATCGCGGCCGAGGACATGCACCACATCATTCACGATGCGCAGCCCGAGCGCGTGGAAGAGTCCGCTCGCATACCGCCGCCAAGTGACCTCGCTGGTGAAGTCCTTGTTTGCAGGCGACATGATCCACACGTCGCCGCTCCACGTGCTCATCGCCACGCGGCCGTCCTTGAAAAAATCGAACCCGCCGGGGCGGATCCACGAGCTGCTCGGATTCGTGAAAGGCAACTCTACGGTGTCCACCACATACGCGTCGTGCTCGCCGGGAGTGCCGGCTTTCAGCGCGGTCTTCACGGGCTCCTTCGAGTGCGCGGGGCCGCCTTTCGTGAAAGGCGTGAGATCCTGCGGCTTCGTTGCGCCCTTCGCGGCGGCGATGAGTTTCGCTTCGTCCGCGGCTGTGCCTCTCGCGTATGCGATCTTGAAATTCTGTCCCGCGGCAAAGGCAGGCAGTTGCAGGATCACCTTCGATCCGTTCACGGAAAACTTCGCGCCCTGCGGCAGTCCGATGCCCGCGATCGCCACGCGGCTCTCCGCATTTTTCCGGTCGTCCGTGACAACGACCGCGCCATCTTTTTCCACCGCGCTCGCGCCTTCGCTCTCGAACACCATCCCGCTGCTTGCCGCACCTGCGGTCAGCACGTTCGTCGTGCGCGTGAGCACGGGCTGGTCGTTCACCTTTTCGAGCGCAGGCATTTCGAGCAGCGACGCCGTTCCGACCGTGTAGCTGATCACCACATGGTCGCCGTGGACATACAGCCCGCGATACTGTGCCCAGTCGTGCGGCAGCGGGCCGAACGGAACCGTCGCCGCGCCCGTGCCCGTGGGCAGCTTGCGCGGATCGGCGAACGCGCCGCCCTTGCTCCACGTCGGCGTCGGGTTCGTCTGAAAGTGGACACTCGCGCCCTTTGCCGGCGAAGGATTCGGCCCGTGAGCGCCGTCGAAGACGACGCCCTTGTAAGTCACGAATCCACCCGTCCATCCGCCCGCCCAGCGGCACAAATCCGTGTCGAAAAGTATCCCGCCCTCGTCATTGCCGAGCTTGATTGCGATGCCCTTGTTTGCGCAGCACCCGCCGCCCTTGAGCGCGTTTTTCCCCTCGGTGTTGTCCCACGACGCGGTGAGGAAACGCCCGTAGTCCATGTCCTCGTATTTGGTGTTCTTTTTCGCCGCAAAAATGGCGCTGGTGGAAAGTGCGAGCAGTGCCGTGACGGCGATTCGTGTGTGGAGCATGAGAGAGTCTGTGTGCGGAGTCCCTCTACAATCTGGGAGTGTGTGCATCCTTGGGTGGAAATGGCGCGCGATCTTGTCGTCCGATTTCTGACGTGTGCTTTTTCCGCGTGAACCGCGTGCCGTCCCTGCGCTATCACTCGCGCGATGCACCGTCTCCTCGCCCTCGCCCTTCTCTGCACCGTCTCCTCGCGCTCGCCTTTCTCGCCTTCACTCTCGCAAATGCGCACGCGCTCAGCGATCGCGAGTTGGCATCCATCGGCCAACGCGTGTGGCAGAACGAATGCGGCGGCACGCGCGAAGGGCTCACGTCATGGAATTCCGGCGAGAACTTCGCGTCGCTCGGCATCGGGCATTTCATCTGGTATCCGCAGGGCGTGCGCGGGCCGTTCGAGGAGAGCTTCCCCGGCCTCGTGAAATTTCTCGACGCAAACCGCGTGAAGCTCCCCGCATGGCTAAAGCCCGGCATGGCCTGCCCGTGGCGCACGCGCGCGGAATTTCTCGCCGCGGCAAAAGGCAAGCAGATGACCGAGCTGCGCGACCTGCTCGCGACGACTGTCGCTTTGCAGAGCCGCTTCCTCGCGCAGCGCATGGAAGCCGCGCTGCCGAAGCTCCTCGCCGCGACCTCGGCCGCACGCCGCGCGCATGTGAAGAAGCAATTTGAAAAACTCGCAGCGAACGGGAAGGGGACTTTTGCGCTGATTGATTACGTAAATTTCAAAGGCGAGGGCACGAAACCCGAGGAGCGCTACAACGGTCGCGGCTGGGGCCTGCTCCAAGCCATCGAGGGCATGGATGACGAAGGCAGCATCGCAGAAGCCTTCGCGGCTTCCGCAGCGCGCGTGCTCGCACAGCGCGTGAAAAATTCCCCGCCCGAGCGCGACGAAGCGAAGTGGCTCCCCGGCTGGGTGCGGCGCGTGGAGGCTTACGCGCGGTAGCAATCACGCCCCGCGCTCGACACACGCGGGCGGGCGCGCCATCGTCCGGAGCATGACGCAGGAAGATTCTCCCCGAATCCGCGCATTGCGGATGCTCATGACGATGGATGCCGTCGTGCTCACCGGCCTGGGCGTGCTCTTCATCGCGGTTCCGCGGCGCATCCTGGTTGCGTTTCATTTTCAAAATCTCCCGCAGGGCGTGGACTACATGATCGGACTGTGGGGCTGCGTCTTCGCGACGCTCGGCCTCGGCTACGCGCTCGCCGCCGTGGCCCCGCGGCGCAACGTGCTGTGGGTGCAGATGGGCATCGCCCGCGGCGTGCTGGAGCTGGTGTTCAGCATCGTGTGCGCGGTGCGCGGATTGGTGACGTGGGAGCAGGCGTCGTTCGGAGTTTTCACCGCGCTCTTCATCGCCGCCGCGTATCTCGTGCTCTATCCGCGAGAGGAGGCCGCGTAATGCCGCTGCTGAACTTCATCCCCGCGCTCGTGATCATCGCCGCGCTCATCGGCGGCTTCAAGCTCGCGGGCCGCTGGGCAAAGACCGTGCCGATGCAGGTGCTCGTCGGCTTTCTGCTCGGCATCGGGATCATGGTCGGCGTCGTGTGCGTGCTTTTCGGAGTGCTCTTCGCCGGCTGCATCATCATGGGCTCGCCGTCGTTTCATTGAGGGGATGGCGTTGCATTGCAGCGCTGATTTTCTCCGTGCCACGCATCGCGCCGTGCGCTCATCTCTCCGCCGCCCATGAAATACCTCCTCGCCCTCCTGCTCCTCGCGCAAACCGCATTTGCTGGCGGGCTGAAATGGGAGCGCACGACGAAGCGTATCGAGGCGCGTCCGGAGGATCGCGTGGTGAAGACGGAATTCACGTATCGCAACACGGGGAACACGCCCGTGCGCATCGAGAGCGTGCGCGGCGTGTGCGTGTGCTGCACCGCGGCCTACGCGACGAAGAAAAAGCTCGCGCCCGGCGAGGGCGGTTCGGTCGTCGTCCGCGTGGATTTTGAAAAGAAGCCGCTGCCGCTCGTGAAGCCCGTCACGGTGAAGACGGACGACGGCGAAACCGTGGTGCTCATCGTCGAGGTGTACCCGAAGTGAAGCGCGACTTTCCCGCTGCGGCTGCGCCGTGGATTGTCGCACTGGAAATGCGAATTGGATTCGGAGTCAGCGCGCCCGTGATGTAGTCGTGCGCAGGTGATTCTCGAATGGTGGCAATATCTCCTGCTCACGCTCGCGCTGCGCCTCGCGTGGCAGGCGTTTGGCGAATGACGAAAAAGCCGGTGCAGTTTCCTGCACCGGCTTTTGTGATTCGTTGGCTTGCGCCTTTCCTTACTTCAGGACGGCGGCGTGAAATTCCTGCCAGTCGTCGATGTTGTTCAGGTCAATCGCGCCGGGGAGTGTGCTGCCGTCGTCGGGCAGGCCGCTCGCAGTGAGGATGCCCTTGCGCGTCGCGTCATCGTGGCAGTAGCCGAGGATGGCGAGATTGTGGCGCTGGATGTCGGCCTTCGTGAGCTTCTTCGCGTTCTGGCGCACCCACGCCTCGAACTGCGGGTAGGTGGGCTTGTTGGCCGTGATGAAGGCGACTGCCGCGGGGCCGTCGAAGCCGAGTTGGTTGCAGGTCATCTGGTCGTAGCCTGCGCCGAGACCGGGGTAGCCGGCGGCGAGTTTGCCCGCTGCTTCGAGGCTGATCTTCAGCCAGAGGCGGGGGAGGTGGAGGGCGCCGAGAGGGCCGGCGACTCCGGAACTGATCAATGGGACGTAGCTCATGTGTGTGTTTTGTTTGGTTGTTGGTTGTTTGAGGATCCGCCGTGTGGGCGAAAGTGTGACTGGTGATTTGTGACTGGTGACTGGTGGAGAACGGCGACTAGTCACCATTCACCATTCACCAGTCACTTCTTCTTCTTCGGCCCGCGGCCTTTGAAGGTCAGCTCGGCGATGCCGCTCTTGTCGAGCGCGCCGAGGCCGACTTTCACCATCTTCGAGTATTGCGCGAAGGTGGCGGCTGCGAGGGGAAGATGGAGCTTCTGCTGTTTGCCGAGCGTGAGCGCGATGCCGCTGTCCTTCGCGGCGTGCGCGCCGGAGAAAAAGCATGAGTGGTCGCGGTTGATCATGTCCTCGCCGTCGGTCACGAGCACGCGGCTGTTTGCGCCGGTCTGGCTGAAGATTTCGCTGACGACTTTGAGATCCAGCTTCAGCGCGGCGGCGAGGCCGAGACCCTCGGCGAGTCCGGCCGTGTTGATGTTCATGACCATGTTCACGAGCGCCTTCACCTGCGCGGCCTGCCCGGCCTTGCCGATGTAGCGCATGAGTTTTCCCTCGTCGGAGAGCTTTGTGAGGATCGGCTTCATTTTCTCGAAGGTCGCCTTTTCGCCCGCGCACATGAGGTAGAGCGAGCCGGCGCGCGCCTGGTTGATCGAAGAAGCCATGCAGCCTTCGAGCGACGCGGCCTTCGCCTTCTTCGCGAGCTTTTCCACCTGCACATGCACCGCGGGGGAAATGGTCGCGCAGTTCACAAACGTCCGGCCCTTCGCGCCCATGAGCAGGTTGTCCTTCTTGTTCGTGAAAATATTGAGCTGCGCCTTGTCGTCCGTGACGACGGTGATGATCACATCGCTCAGCTCGGTCACGCGCGCGAGTTTCGTGCAGGCTTCCGCGCCGAGTTCGGCGGCGAGTTCCGCAGCGCCCTTGGTGTTGATGTCATAGACGGCGGTGACGTTGTAGCCCACGTCCTTCAGCCTGCGCGCCATGTTTGCGCCCATGCGACCGACTCCGACAAATCCGATGCGTTCTGACATAAAAGAATAGAGGTGGTTATTTTTCTGAGGTGAGGGCCGCTCGTTCTAGCGGCGCGCCCGTGCGAGGCAAGCGCGACGTGCGGGAAAATGTGAACGTCCAACGTCCAACGTCCAACGCTTAACGCCCGACGCCCGACGCCCGACGCCCGACGCCCAAAGAGAGCATCGGACCCCAGGCGCTTTTTACTTTGGACGTTGAGCGTTGCATGTTGGACCTTGGGCGTTCCCATGAAATCCGCCCTCCTTCTCGTCGCGCTCGGCGTCGCCGCGCACGCGCAGACCATCCTCGTGAAACCCTACGTGCAGCCCGGCGACGGTGCTGCGCTCACCGGCACCGATGTGAAAGTGCTCACGTGGCTCACGGATCAGAAGCCCGGCGAATTCACCGTGGAGTTTGGCGTAGCGGGCCAGCCGGTGCGTGAGGAAAAGCCCGTGCGGCTTGTGCTCGATTTTGAGCCGCGGAAATCGAAGCCCGCGGCAAAGCCGCCCGCGCCTGCGACGAAACTCCCGCCTGCCGCCACGGGCGGGGAGCCAAAGGTAGTCGCGCCGGTGAGTCGCGAGGCCGAGCAGCACTACTTCCGCTACCGCACGGAACTCACGGGGCTGCCATTCGACTCCGAGATTTCCTACCGCGTGAAGCTCGGCACCACGGTGGTGCGTGAGGGCGCGTTCAGGACGCGCGCCTCCGCCGCGAAGCCGATCCGCTTTGTCGCCGTGGGCGATCTCGCGAGCGGCAGGCCGGAACAGAACGCCATCGCATTTCAGATCGCGAAACAGAAGCCCGAGTTCCTCCTGGCCCTCGGCGACATCGTCTATCCCGGCGGCCGCACGCTCGAGTACATGCACCACTACTGGACGACCTATAACGACGTCGCCACGCCCGGCGAAACCACCGGTGCGCCGCTCATGGCGTCCGTCCCGTTCTACCCGATCATCGGCAACCACGACGCCGACAGCTCGAAGCTCCCCGACTATCCCGATGCTTTCGCGGCGTTCTACTTTTTCTCCGTGCCAAAGAACGGCCCGAGCCCCGCAGTCTGCGCCACGCCGCTCGGCAGCGACCCACAGGTCGCGCAGGCCTTCCGCACGCGCGCCGGTGCGGAATATCCGGCGCTGAACGCCTACTCGTTCGACTACGGCTCGGCGCACTTCGTGAGCATTGACTCGAACCGCTACGTCAATCCCGTAACGCTCGCCGCATGGCTCGAAAAGGATCTCACCGCCAGCAAGCAGCCATGGAAATTCGTCTGCTTCCACGCGCCCGCATTCCACAGCTCGCCGCAGCACGGCGCCGAGCAGAAGATGCGGCTGCTCGAGCCGGTGTTTGAAAAGTGCGGCGTGGACGTCGTCTTCGCGGGCCACGTCCACAACTACCAGCGCTCAAAGCCGCTCCGCTTCAAACCGGACGCGAAGCAGGCCGCCACGGGCAGCCTCGTCAATGGCACGTTCACTTTCGACACCGCATTCGACGGCGTGAGCAAGACGGAGGCCGACGGCATCATCCACATCGTCAGCGGCGGCGGCGGCGCGGCGCTCTACAAGCTCGACGAGAAAAAAACCGGCACGGCAAAACCCGCCGCAGCGCCGAAGCTCCAGCCCTTCACGGAGAAATTCAACGCCGACGTGCACAGCTTCTCGCTCGTGGATCTCACGCCGACGACGTTCGAGATGCGGCAGTTCAGCATCAAGGGCGAGGAACTCGACCACTTCAAAATCACAAAGTAAAACGGCGCGAGGCCGTCAACGCGTGAACGGAGTGCGTCATCGTTGCCAATGTCGAAAATTTCGTCGGAGTCGGAAGTCACGAATCAGGAGATTGCTCCGTGCCTAACCCGACGATCATATGCTTGCGAGTTTTGAGATTTCATCCTTCAGCACGCCCGTGTCAGACAGCTCAGAGCGCAGCGGGATACGGACACCGGGATACGGAAGCATTGACTGAAACGCGGGATCGCGCTATTTCAATCCTGAGCTATTTATTGAAATAGCAAAGAACCTTATTTCACCGTGAAACGCATTGCCAACGCACCCACTGCCTCGGGCCGGTGGATCAAGACACTCAAAGGCTATCGTGCTTTTCACCCGGATCCGCTGCCGCCGAAATTGAATTGGACGCCCAAACTCGTGCGTGCGTTGTCAGATGCCGACCAGTTGCTCGGCCGCCTCGCCGGCGAAGGGCGGCGGCTGCCGAATCCGCATCTTCTCATCCGCCCTTTCGTCCAGCGCGAAGCGGTGTTTTCCAGCCGCATCGAGGGAACGCAATCCACGCTCGGCGAACTGCTCGCATCCGATGCCGGAGCCGTGGTCGCGCGAAGCCCAGAAGATTTGCGCGAGGTCGGCAACTACGTGGCCGCGCTCGAACATGGCATCGCCCGGCTCAAGACCCTACCGCTCTCCCTTCGGCTTGTACGCGAACTGCACGAGAAACTCATGACTGGCGTGCGTGGCCACCACGCCAAACCCGGCGAACTGCGCCGGTCACAGAATTGGATCGGCCCACCCGGCTCAACGTTGACGCAGGCGACCTATGTGCCCCCGCCACACGAGGAGATGCTCGATTACCTGGGCGCATGGGAAGAGTTCCTGCACGACGAATCCCTGCCGCCCGTGGTTCAGACAGCGCTGATGCACTACCAATTTGAGGCGATCCATCCGTTCCTCGACGGCAATGGGCGCGTCGGGCGTCTCCTCATCACGCTGCTTCTCATGCAGCGCGGTGTGCTGCCGCTGCCTCTGCTCTACCTGAGCGCATTCTTTGAAGCAACCCGTCGCGATTACTACGACAGCCTGCGCGCTGTCACCGAACGCAGCGCGTGGGAAGACTGGCTGCTCTATTTCTTCAATGGTGTCGCGCGGCAGAGCGAAGACGCCCTCAGCCGTGCGGAACGGATCAATCAGCAACTCGATCAGTGGAGAAAACACGTGAGCGGAACCGGAACGGGTGTTGCGCTCAGACTTCTCGACCTGCTTGGCACCAATCCATTCATCACCGTGCGCAAGGCGGAAGCGCAACTCGGCGTCGCCTTCAACACCGCTGCAACAGCACTCCGTCGGCTCGTCGGGCTGCGCATCGTGAAGCAGGTCGGCGACGCGCGACGCGACCGCGTTTTTTGCGCACAGGCGTTGCTGGACATCCTCGAAGAGCCGCCCCGTTTGCGTCCGGGGTAGCAGGTGCGCGGCTGCGCATTGATGCGGATGTCAATTGTAAAAGCTCTCGTCAACAACTTCCTCAACACAACCGCTTTGCTCCGGACTCAGGAGGAGCGATAGGGCGAACCAAACTTGTCACGTAGCGCCTTCATCCGACGGCGTCAGATGATGCAGTTTGCGTATTCTTTCCCCTCTCCTGACACTCCACAAAAGACCGCGCCAATTGCTCACCACCTCTTTCACGGTTTCCGCCAGCTTCATTTTTCCTCAGAAAAAGCTATCTGTGACAATCTTTTTCACGAGGTAACACTTTGATATTAAGGCTTTTAAAGTGGAGGCGAGGGGAGTTGAACCCCTGTCCTAAAAACTTTTGACGCAAACATCTACACGCTTAGCCGTGCCATTAATTTAAGCCTCACGCTGCGGGCGGGCGCGCCACGCGAGGCCGGTCGTCCACG
>BJFP01000142.1 GCA_014189875.1 Verrucomicrobiota bacterium
GGTGAAGGGCTGGAGCGCCTTCGGCAGGCGCTTCGCAAAATCGGGCGTCTTGATGAGCGAAGGGATCTTCGGCTCGGGGAGCTTCGCGGTGTGCAGCACGAGCGGCTGGTGTTCGATGAGCGGCCATTCGACGGACGCCTTGCTGCCATAGACGTCGATGCTCTCGCGATACTGCCGCGCGGTGTCGAACAGGCTGCGGATGATCCGCGCAGTCACGTCGCTGCCCTTGTATTTCACATGGGCGGTCTCGACTGCGAATGGCGAACCGTAGTTCTTGATCAGTTCCTTGCGAATCGTGCCCGAGCCAAAGCAGCTCACATATTCCGCGGGCGCGCCGATGAGCGCGGACACGGGGCCGACGCAGTGCGTCGCATACCACATTGGGGGGAGGCCGGGCCAGTAGTTCGGCCAGCCGTCCATGTCCTGCTGATGGCTCGCCTGCACGAACTGCAGCTTGCCGAGCTTCCCACTGTCGAGCAGCTCCTTCATGAAAAGATACTCGCGCGCGTAAACCACCGTCTCGGCCATCGTGTATTTCAGGCCCGTCTGCTTCACGAGGTCCACGATCTTTTTGCAGTCCGCGATGCTCGTCGCCATCGGCACCGTGCAGCTCACGTGCTTGCCCGCCTTCAGCGCGGCGATGCTCATCCAGCCGTGGTCCGGAATCGGCGAATTGATATGCACCGCGTCCACCTTCGGGTCCTTCAGCAGCTCCTTGAAATCCGTGTATCGCACCGCCACACCGAACGCATCGCCTACCGCATTCAGCTTCTTCGGGTCACGCTGGCAGATTGCATACATGTTCGCATTCGGATGCCGCTGGTAGAGCGGGATGAACTCCGCTCCGAAACCAAGGCCGACGATGGCGACGTTGATGCGATCTTTTTTGGGCATGTGGGAAAAAGCGGGCGCTGCTGGGGGATTGCGGCGCGGAGTGAAGCCGCGCACCGCGGAAGGCGTCAAGGCTTTTGCCCGAGAGACTGCATGGCGAGTGACGAGTGGCGGATGGCGTGGCAAGTGGCAGCCGCCGACGCAACCGATTCCTGTGCGCCAACGGCGCAACCCATACCAGCCTGGGGCAACGCCCCAGGATCTCTCGTGGAAAAAGATCCAAGGGCTGAAAGCCCGTTCCATCCCGCCGGAATAACACCGCTGTGGATCGGGCTTTCAGCCCTCTTGTTTCATGGGTGTCGTTTTCCCAGGGCGTTGCCCTGGGCTGGTATGGATGCGGGCCTTTGGCCCTTGATGGCATCCGGCAGATCCCGTTTACGTCCAGCGCCGCAACGCGAAGGAGCACGGGCGACTTATTGCCCGAAGACATTCCACCGCACAATTTTCATGGGCTGCCCGAACCACACGTTGTCCTTCGAGGGAACGGCGACGATCAGCACCCGCTGCGCCATCGGGTCCGCCTCGATCCAGCGGTTTTCTCCGAGGTATGCCATGATGTGCAGGCCATTCGCGGTGACAGCGATGTCGCCGGGCAAAATTTTCGCAGGATCGAGTGCGTTGACGCTGGGCGTTTCGAGGAGCGGCGTGGTCATGCCGTGGCCTTCGCCGAGTTCGCGCGCGGTGCAGTCATTCCACCAGAGCCACAGCGCGTGGCGCACGAGGCCGGCATCGAGCGTGCGGACACCGCGCACGAAGAGCGAATCAATAAGCCCGCGGCGGATGAGGCCCGAGCAGTCAATGCCCACCGGACTCTCGCCGCCCCAAAAATAATGCGTTCCCTCGTAGCGTTGCAGCCCTGCGACATATTCGCCGCGGAGCGCCGCCACATCACGTCCGCTCCTCGTTGGCATGAGCAGGAAAATCACCACCAGTGCCGAGATGGCGAGGCCGATGAAACGGAAGGCGCGATTTTTCCAGCCGATCGCAAGCAGCCCGAGCCAAACGAGAACGAACAATGCGAGCCCGCTGATCCGCGTGAGCTTGCTGCTGACAGGAAACAGGCACACGCCCACGAAAAGCAAAAATGCCGCGAGCAACAGCGGCCATCGCAGTGCAGGGGTGAAGGTGATTTTCATGAAGTGCCGCTGGATGAGCTGAGCGCATCCGTGCTCACGTTCTCACCCAATCACCACCCGCTGCTTCGCCACCAATTCCGTGATCCCCCCGCGCGCGAGTTCCAGCATCGTGTTCAGCTCCGCTTCGGAAAAGGTGCTCTCCTCGCCGCTGCCTTGCACTTCCACGAAGTGCCCGCCTTCCGTCATCACCACGTTCAGGTCCACGGCGGCGTCCTTGTCCTCCACGTAGTTGAGATCCAGCAGCGCCACGCCATTCACGATGCCCACGCTCACCGCCGTCACGAGCTGCTTGATGGGCCATTGCTTGATTTTCCCCTCGGTCATCAGCTTCCGGCACGCGAGCGCGGCGGCCACGCTGGCGCCGGTGATGCTCGCCGTGCGCGTGCCGCCGTCCGCCGAGAGCACATCGCAATCAATCCACATCGTGCGCTGCCCGAGCTTGTCCAGGTCCAGCGCCGCGCGCAGCGAACGGCCGATGAGCCGCTGGATTTCCGTCGCGCGCCCGTCCACCTTTCCGCGCGAACTGTCGCGCTGCTTCCGCTGGAGGGTGGAATACGGCAGCATGGAATATTCCGCCGTGACCCAGCCGCCGGACACCTGCTGTTCCTTCATCCAGCGCGGCACGGCCTCTTCTATCATGGCCGAGCAAATCACGCGCGTTTCCCCTGTGCTCACCAGCACCGAGCCCGTCGCATTCGGCGCAAAGCCCGGCGTGAAGGTGACGGGGCGGAGTTGGGAAGGCGTGCGTCCATCGTGTCGGGTCATGCGCGGAGGCTACGGGACGCGGCGCGGGGATGTCCACCGTGGGCTTGTCCCCTCGCGTGCCCGATGGCCCTTTTCGTTGGAGTTAGGCCTTCGGTGCCAAGAATTCTTCGCGCCGCGCGCGTTCCGCATACCTGTTCTCCAGGGCACGTTCGATCAATCTGATCACTGCGTCGATGATGGGAAGCTGTGGTGGAGAATCCCGCGGTCACCTGCGTGTCTGCGGTGCTGATCGACTGGGGAATTTAGTCCCGCGTTGATTTTTCGTTGGACGTTTCCGTGGACAAGCCGGGGTTCCCCATTACCGTCCGCGACTTTGAAATCGGAACCGAGAACCGGCCCGGATCTAATCCTTGCCACCAAACCCTTCGCGAAGGATTCCTCGCTGAAAAGCTGGTGGCACATCCTCTCCACCGCGCTCCTCCTGCTCGCCGCGCTCGCGGGCACGCACTGGAATGTGAACGCTGCGGGAAGAATCGCGTGCAGCGTCCTCTCCGGATTTTTGCTGCTGCGTTTCTTCGTCATCTACCACGACCAGCAGCACCACGCGATCCTGCCGCGCTCGCGCGTGGCGGAGGTGTTCATGCGCGTCTTTGGCATCCTCTCGCTCAGCCCGAGCAGCATCTGGCGCAGCTCGCACAACCACCACCACAGCCACAACTCGCAGCTCCGCGGCTCGCACATCGGCTCGTTCCCGATCATGACGAAGGCTGCGTTTGAAAAATCGTCCGCGTCGGTGCGTTTCAAATATCTCTTCATGCGGCACCCGCTCACGATCCTCTTCGGATACGTGTTCATCTTCATTTTCGGAATGTGCATCGGGCCTTTCCTCAATGACCCGAAGGAGCACCGCGACAGCCTTGTGGCGCTGCTCGTCCACATCGCCATTGGCGCTGCGCTCACATGGTTCTGGGGATGGCAGGCGCTGCTGCTCACGCAGACGCTCCCGTGCTTCATCGCCTATGCGATCGGCTCGTATCTTTTCTACGCGCAGCACAATTTCCCCGGCGTGCGCTTCGCCGAGCGGGCCGGCTGGACCTACAATACTGCCGCGCTGGAATCGTCGAGCTACATGGAAACCGGATCCATCATGGGATGGTTCACCGCGAACATCGGCTACCACCACATCCACCACCTGAACGCGCGCATCCCGTTCTACCGCCTGCCCGAAGTGCTCGACAAAATCCCCGAGCTGCAATCGCCGAAAAAGACCTCGCTGCATCCGCTCGAAATCCTCCGCTGCCTGCGCCTGAAAGTGTGGGACGTGGACGCGCAGCGCATGGTCGGTGTGAGCCACATGGCCCCGGCCACACCGGCGGCATCTTCCTCCTGATCCTAATCTTAATTCGACACCCGTCAGACGAAGGATGCACAAGGGAGTAAGATTAAGATCAAGATTAGGAAAGACCTGCCATTATCCGCAACCACCCACACGCCCCCCATGCCCCACACCGCCGCCGAAATCGCAACCATCGTCCAGGGCGAAGTCCTCGGTGATGCCACCATCCTCATCACCGGCCTCGCCGCCGCCGCCGCCGCGCGCGCGGGCGACCTCACCTTCGCGGAAAAGGAGCCGCAGTTCCTCGCCGCCGAGCAGGGCGACGCCGCGGCCATTCTTGCGCCCGCGCCATTCACATCCGCGCGCAAGACCGTCATCCGCGTCGCGAATCCGCGCATCGCATTTGCAAAAGTGCTCCCGCTTTTCCATCCCGCGCAGCACTTCATGCCGGGCATTGATGCAAGCGCACGCATCGCCGACACCGCGCAGATCGATCCCAGCGCGCACATCGGCCCGCACTGCGTCGTCGGCGAGGGCGTCGCCATCGGCGCGCGCTCCGTGCTCATGGGCGGCAACCACATCCTCTCCGGCTCCCGCATCGGCGCAGATGCGCGCATTTTTCCAAACGTCGTCCTCTGCGAACGCACGCAACTCGGCGACCGCGTGACCATCCACGCGGGCACCACGATCGGTTCCGACGGCTACGGCTACGTCTTCGATGCGGGCATCCACCGCAAGGTCATGCAAGTCGGCAATGTCACCATCGGCGACGACGTCGAGATCGGTGCAAACGTCGCGATCGATCGCGGCGCGCTCGGCAGCACCGTCATCGGCGCGGGGACGAAAATAGACAACCTCGTCCACATCGCGCACAACGTTACCATCGGCCGCCACTGCCTCATCATGGGCCAGGTCGGTTTCGCCGGCAGCACGCACCTCGGCGACTACTCCGTCGTCGCATCGCAGAGCGGCATCGCCGGTCACCTCAAGATCGGCCCGCAGGCCACCATCGGCGCAAAGTCCGGCGTCATGCGCGACATTCCGCCAAAGGGCACCGTCCTCGGCATCCCCGCCCAGCCCGACAAAGAGATGAAGCGCCAGTTCATCGCCATGCAGCAGCTCCCCGACGCGCTGCGCCGAATCCGCGACCTCGAAAAGCTCGTCGCACAGATGGCCGAAAAGCTGGCGCGGCAGGAAAAGTAGTCCGCGGCTTTGGCCGGCATCGCGCAAAGTCGTGGACTGCATTTCAGTTCGGCAGGTGCATTGGGGGGGACGGAATGAAGTCACTTTCCTATCCCCGGAAAGTTCCTCACGAACGCGATTTTTTCACGCGAACAGCCCGGAGCATTTCATCATTCCGTTCGCGCCGTGTCTGTGCTTCCCGCGCGTAGCAACCAAGGGCTCACAGCGAGCCAGAGCAGGGGAGGGATGATCACGCTCAGGCCGAGCGCCATCTTCGGACGATCCTGACCGGCGGCCCCGATCGCGGCATAGACAAATCCCATCGGCACCGCGCCGCACGCCAGCGACACGACAAAGGTGCGCAACGGCATCCGCGTCAGCCCCGCGAGGCATGTGATGACTTCCGGCAAAAGCGGAAGCCAGCGGGAAGCCGCGACCAGCCACGGCCCGGTGCGTTGGAAGAGCGTCTCGTGCCGCGTGATCTCGGCCTCGCCGGCGAGACGCACGGCGACCCCGCGGCCAAACGTCCGGCAAAGCCCGTAGCCCGCCATCCCCGCGGCAAATGAACCCGCCGCACTGATCATTCCGCCCACGAGCGCGCCATACAGATAGCCCGCGGCGGACATCACCGGCGTGGCAGGAATCGGCAGAAACAAATCCGACACGAGCAACCCGACTACCGCGAGCCAGCCCCACGCACCCCACCCGCGAATCCACGCAATCGCCGCATCCCCGGTGAACCACGTCATGAACTCCCCGCCCCACATCGCGAACGGAATGCAGAGCACGATTGCAAAGATGACCGCAGTGGTGAGCAGACGCATGGAGCAGGCAGTTTGCTTTCGCTAAGCCGCAATTCGCACCGCCGCCCTCACGGCTTCCAAGCCTTGCTCCACAGCACGTAAATCTCGTGGATCGCGCGGCGCTCCAGTGGCGTCCACTCGGCGGTGCGCTCGGCGAGCGTCTTGTATTCGCCGAACCGCGGGTCGCGCTCCACGGCGAGCTGGTAGTTTTCCAGCGCCTCCTTCGTCCTGCCGGTGCCCCAATAGCCGAGCACGAGCGAGTAGTAGTCGTAGTGCGACTTGAAGCCGCTCATCTTCACCGCCACCTCGAATTCGCGCACCGCCTCGGCGTAATCGCCAAGATTGAAATACGCCCAGCCCGCGCGGTTGTGCATCGGCCCGGTGTCCTTGAGGGTCACCGATTTCCGGATGTCCGCGCGCGCCTCCTCCTTCCGCCCGAGCAACGCCAGCGTGTAGCCGCGGTTCGCGTAAGCCTGCGAATCCTCGGCATTCATCGCGATTTGCTTGTTCAGGTTTTCCAGCTTGGGAGTCATCTCCACCGGGTGCAGTTCCGCGGCAAAGGCGGACGCGACCAGACACAGGGACAGCGCAAAAAGACGCGACGGGTTCATGCGGGGAATCTTCGTTGAGGACAGCGCAAGGGCAAGGCTTTGGTGCGGGAGTGACACTTTACCACGCGTAACGCACAATCAGCCTTTCCCTCATTCCACTTCAAATGACCACCCGGCCCCGAAGACTCCATCTTATGACGGTTGCACTCGTAATCGTGCTTCTGCTGGGCATCGCGTTCGTGACATTCACCAGTGGTCCGGAGGGCTCAGCTCTTGCAAAGGAAACCCAAGAGCAAATTGAGTCAGCGGCAAAGAATGCCGGCCTCGTTCTGAATGAGATGCACAGTGCGATCCCAGATAGTGTTCCTTTGTCGACTCGTGTGGCTTGGAAACGGCGACTCAAACATGTCGCTGGAGTAGTCGGGGCGACTGTTGATGAAACTGAAAATGCAACCGGATACCTCATTGAATCACCCGATCTTCAGAAAAAGGTTCGTTGTTTTGTTCGTTCTGTCGGAGACCACGTCATCGGCATTGTCGTGAGCTTTGCCGACGGCAAATCACCCGAAGCGGCTCGCTTCCTTGAATCACTGAAGAAGGAGTTTCCTAACTACGAGATACTCATTCGTAACATCAAATGAAGTGATGGCGAAACACGGTTATATCTCTGTTCACACCACCTCCACCGGATACTTCGGCAGCGCGCGAGGGAAGGCGTTGCCGTAGTTCTTGGTGAGGATGAGCGAGTCGGCGATGACGACGATCCTTTGTCCTGCTTGGTGCTCACAGCTGGACCGCGAGGTCGGGGATGAGAGCGGCGGATGGGTGCGTGATGCCTGCATCCAGCGTAGCCAGTTGCCAGCCTTGCGCGGCGGCGAGGTCGGCGAGGTAGATATCGGTGGACTTGCGGGGCGAAGTGATGCCCGCGCTGTCCAGCGCGCGGCGATCGCACGGGATGAACGCGGGCGCTTCTTCCCGGAAAAATTCGGCGAGAACTGTGCGTGCGTCTTCCATCGTGGAGCCGAGCGCGCAGGCGACGCGCAGGAAACCGAGTTCGGTGATCGGACACACGGCAAACGAGCGTCCCGGCCACCATACATTCACGCGAAAATGATGCTCGTGGTTCTGCACGAGACGGGCGACGAGCGCCGAGACGTCGAGCAGCCAGGTCACGGAAATTCGTCGAGGATGGTTTCGACTTCGGCCTGACGAACAATGCGCGGGCCGGCGAGGATAAGGTGTCCCGCGACGCGTTCGGCGTGCAGCCCGGCGGTGGTCTCCACCGTCCGGCGGCCGGTCAGTTCAGCGATTCGCTGCTCGACGGCGTGAAGTTCAGCCAGCGTCAGGCGGGGCAGTTCGGCGATGATTTCGCGCGTGCTCATGGCGTGGACGGATACACCCGCCGCTCCATCGCGGCAAGGCTCCACATTTTCACCAACCCACTTCACACCACTTCCACCGGGCACTTCGGCAGGGCGCGGAGGAAGGCGTTGCCGTAGTTCTTGGTGAGGATGCGCGGGTCGAGGATGACGACGATGCCTTTGTCCTGCTTGGTGCTCACTTCGCCGGGCAGATGACCGGGATCAACTGCCTGCCGTGGCGGCGATAGACTTTGAAGTCGGCGTCGAGTGTCACGAGCGGGAGCTTAGGGTGCAGTTCGGAGAGGCGCACGAGGCAGGCGTCGGCGAGGGACATCGGCACGTTGACGTAGCGATCCATAAGCGCGCTGATTGCCGCCGCCTCGTCTTCGAGGTGGAAGGAAAGGTCGAAGACTCCATCCGCCAGCATCGCGCGCAGCCGCGCGAGGTGCCGGGGCATGCGGCGCAGGAGGAACCACGTCTCGCTGATGACGGCCTCGCAGGTGATGAGCGCGCCGTCGTGCTGTCGGAACTGTTCCACCGCCCATTCGTGAAACTGTTCGTCCTCGGCAAGCCACGCCACCAGCGGCCCGGTGTCGAGGAGGATGCCCCTGCTAGCGGCCATAGCCGGAAAGGTGCTTCGGATTCGAGGCGAGATCCTTCACGCCTGTCGCCCCCGCGCCCTGGTATTTCTGCAGACGCTCGTGGAGGGATGGACGCGCCTTTTTCCCCGGCTCCGAATGCGCGGGCATCGCCGCAATCAGCAGGTCGCGGACAATCGCGGACTTTGTCTGTTTGCGGCTTGCCGCCGTCGCATCCAAGGAGGCATTCAGGAAGTCGGGCAGCTTGATCGTGATCGTCTTCATGATGAAATGGTAATACCGACAGACTGCATTGCAATACGCGATTTGCCAATGATTACACCACCTCCACCGGGCACTTCGGCAGCGCGCGCAGGAAGGCGCTCCCATAGTTCTTCGTGAGCACGCGCGGGTCGAGGATGACGACGATGCCGCGATCCTGCTTGGTGCGGATGAGGCGGCCGACGCCCTGGCGGAGTTTGAGGATGGCCTCGGGAGCGAGTAGTCGCGGAAGGGGTTGCCGCCGTTGGCCTCGATGAGCTCCAGGCGCGCCTCGATGAGCGGCGTATTGGGCACGGCGAAGGGGAGGCGGGTGATGATGACATTCGAGAGCGCCTCGCCGGGCACGTCCACGCCGCTCCAGAAACTTTTCGTGCCGAAGAGCACGTGGCGGTCGTCCTTTTTGAACTCGGCGATGAGGCGGTGCCGCGTGAGGCCGCGGAGTTCGATGATGGCTTCGGGGAGCGAGTAGTCGCGGAAGGGGGCGCCGCCGTTGGCTTCGATGAGGGGCGATGGGGCTATCGCAGCAACGCTGTGAATCCTGCTTCGGTGAAATGCGCGTCCGTCGTCGCAGCGTCGCGGATGCCGAGGCTCGTCATGACGATGAAGCTGGAGCAATCCACGAAGGAATACGCGTGGTCGAGATGTCGCCGGAGGAATGCCTTTGTCTCGGCGATCGCGAGTTCATCCAGATGCACCACACGGAGCGCGCCGGGTTGCTCGGTGAAATCGAGAAACCTCGGGACGAGATGCGGTTTCTTCCGGGCGATCAGCAGCGTGCAACATTCGCCGATGATGCCGTCCGTCGTCACAGCCGGCTCGGCGAGCGCCTTCGCGGCGGTGTGTTGCAGGTCATCCGTGTTGAGCAGTGCAAAGAAGCCGCTCGTGTCCCAGAAAACTTCACCCGCCATACACGGCGCGGTCGATTTCTTCGTTTGTCATCGCGCCCATCGGCTCGGCATATCCGGCGAGCGATGAGAGGGGCGCGCTTGAGTGAGCGGCAGGTGCGCCCTTTGACGACGCAATGGGAGCGGTGATAGCGAGGATTTCCCGCACCATCCGCTCGACGCGCGCTGCTGTCTGCGGGTCGAGTTGCCGCAGGCGTTGATCGAGTTGTTCGGCGACGATGCTCATGGGTGAACGACTATACCCGCGGCTCCGTTGCAGCAAGGCTCCACATTTTCACCAACATGTCGTGATCCTCGTCGAGTTTTTCGCGGCAAAGGGACGCTACGTTTTGCATCGTCTTGTAGCTCGTGAAGAGGACGAAGGCGCGCCCGTGCGTCATCGCGCTCCGCCGTCGTGGGGGTTTTGTTTTTGGAATGGTAGCGCGTACGGGATTCGAACCCGTGTACCAGCCTTGAGAGGGCTGTGTCCTAGGCCTCTAGACGAACGCGCCATTGCAAAAGAGGGCCGCGACACTAGCTCTACTTCCCGGCTCCGCAATGGGAATCTCTGC
>BJFP01000143.1 GCA_014189875.1 Verrucomicrobiota bacterium
AAATTCAACATCCTCGCCATGACCGGCACCGCACTCTTCCTCGCGGGCATCGTCTCCGGCCTGCTCCTCGGCCTGAAACCCGGCGCACTCGCGCGCCTCTACGGACGCTGCATCTGGCGCGTGCGCACCTCGCTGCTCACCATCTCGCTCATGCTCGCACTTGGCTTCACGACGCGCTTCTCAGGCACGGATTCCACCCTCGGCCTCGCACTCGCCGCGCTCGTCGGCGTGCTGGTCTTGCTACAGGCGCGCGTCCTGTCTTGGACGATTCCCCATGAAAAACTTCCTCCTCGTTTTCCTCAGCATCGTCGCCTTTGCAAACGCGCAGCAGCCCGGCCCGGCTACTGCGCAGCCCGCACGCTTACGCCCGCCTTCGCCAGCTTCATGCCGGAAAGATCCACCGCCGGCTCCGAGCCAGGCAGCCCGAGCGGAGCGTTGACGATCTCCACCTTCGCGCCGACGCCGACGGTGCTGTAAAGATTCGCCACGTCGCGCGAACGCATCCGGATGCAGCCGTAGCTCGCGGGCGTGCCGATGCGCCATTCCTCGGCAGTGCCGTGGATGTAGATGCAGCGCGCATACGAATTGCGGTTCTCCCGCTCCCTGCCATCGAGCCACAGGATGCGCGACACGATCGGGTCGCGGCCCGGCGCATTCGGTCGCACGATCTCGCCCGTCGGACGGCGGCTGGAAAACTTCATCCCCAGCGGCTGGCCGCCGCCGATTTTCTTGGCGATCTCATGCTTCCCGAGCGGCGTGCCATAGCTCCCGTTGGAAGAGCTCAGGCAGAATTTCGACGTGGAGACATCGTACAGCTTCACGAACTGGCCCTTGCGATACAGCGCGAGCTTTTGATCCGGGACGCTGACGACCATCGTGTGAATGGTGTCCCTCGCGCACGACGCGAGAAACATTGCCACGACGATGCTGAGAAGGCGGAGAGCATTGTGATTCACGCGTGCGAAAATATCCACGTCGTCGGGCCGCGCAAGTCCGTGCTCCGCGGCAACACGCCAAAATCACATGGGCGCACCATGCCCGCTCCCGGGTGAAAAGCTCGCGTGCTCCACCCTGGATCTCCCGTCGCCCGCCTGCGCAATTCTGATGCGCCTGCGCTGCGTGATGCGGACGAAGTGCTTGATGAAACCGCGCCGTGCTGCGCGTATTGCGGGCTTCAACGATGGCGCGCCACTACACACTCCACAGACCGCAGCCGAGCGGCCCGCGGATTGATTTCGCCGCGGAGCTGAACCCGCAGCAACTCGAGGCCGTGACCGCGCCGCCGGGGCCGGCACTCGTGATCGCGGGCGCGGGCAGCGGCAAGACGCGCACGCTCACGTACCGCGTGGCGTATCTCATGGAGAACGGCATACGGCCCGAGCACATCCTGCTGCTCACGTTCACAAACAAGGCGGCGCGCGAGATGTGCGAGCGCGTGGGTGCGCTGGTCACGGGCGATCTGATGGGGCTGTGGGGCGGCACTTTTCACAGCATGGGCGCGCGCATCCTTCGGCGGCATCCGAACGAGGCGGGCTTCGCGCCGGGCTTCAGCATCATGGACCGCGAGGACTCGGAGGAGATGCTCGACGGCGTGATCTCGACGCTCGGATTCGATCCGAAGGAGAAGCGTTTTCCAAAGGGCGGAGTGCTCGCGGATGCGCTCAGCTTCCAGCTCAACACGGGGCGCAAGCTCGACGATGTGCTGCTCGAAAAATATCCGCACTTTCTCGAATTCTCGGAGCACATCGCCGACGTGCGGAAGAAATACGAGGCGCGCAAGAAGAAGGCGAACGTGCTGGATTTTGACGACCTCCTGGAAAAGACGGTGACGCTTCTGAAAAACAATGCGGCCATCGCGGAGCACTACCAGCGGCAGTTTCAGTTCATCCTCGTGGACGAATATCAGGACACGAACCATCTGCAGAATGACTTCATCGAGATGCTCGCGGCGCGGCATCACAATGTCATGGTCGTGGGCGACGACGCGCAGAGCATCTACTCGTGGCGCGGCGCGGATTTCCGGAACATCCTCGAATTTCCGAAGCGGCATCCGGGCGCGAAAATTTACAAAATCGAGACGAACTACCGCTCGGTGCCCGAGGTGCTGGAACTCGCGAATGCGGTGATCGCGGCGAATGAGCATCAATTTGAAAAGCATCTCGTGGCCGCGCGCCCCGGAAGCGGGATGAGGCCGGCGCTCGTACCGCTGGCGGATTCGCAGCAGCAGGCGCAGTTTGTCGCGCAGCGCATCCTGGAGCTGCACGAGGAGGGCACGAAGCTGGAGGAGATGGCAGTGCTGTACCGCGCGCATTTTCACTCGATGGAATTGCAGATGGAGCTGACGCGGCGCGGCGTGCCGTTCGAGATCACGAGCGGGCTGAGATTTTTTGAACAGGCGCACATCAAGGACGTGAGTGCGTTTTTAAAGTGGGTGGTGAACCCGCACGATGAGGTGGCGTTCAAGCGCATGGTGCGGCTGATGCCGGGCGTCGGGCCGCGGAGTGCGGATGCGCTGTGGGATGGCGTGGTGCGCGCGCTGGCGGCGGCGGGAACGTCCAACGTCCAGGGCCAGGGCCAAACGTCCAACGTCCAACGTCCAACGTCCAACGTCCAAAGTTCGGAAGCGGCGCAGGGCGCCTCGACTCCCAATCCTTCATTCTCGCCTGGCTCCGATGAGCCGACGGAGGCGCTGCCGGAGACGGTTGCGAATCCGTGGGAAGGGCTGCCTTCGATCAAGTCGCTGCTGATGCTGCTGAAAGTTCCCGCGAAGGCGCAGGCGGCTTGGCAGCAGTGCGCTTATACGCTCGATGAACTCGCGCCGGGCGGACGGCTCGTGCCGCCGTCGCAGATGATCCACAGCGTGATGGAGGCGATCTACGACGACTACGCGCAGGCGAAATTTCCGAACTACGATCAGCGCCGCGAGGACCTGAACACGCTCGCGAATTTCTCGCGTCAATTTGAGAGCACGCAGACGTTCCTCGACCAGCTCGCGCTGCTCACGACGATGGACAGCAACGCGGCGAGCGCCGACGACCCGGAGCGCGTGACGCTGAGCAGCGTGCATCAGGCGAAGGGGCTGGAGTGGAAGGTGGTGTTTGTGATCTGGCTTGCGGATGGAAAATTTCCGACAGGCCGTTCGCTCGAAAATTCCGCGGCCGTCGAGGAGGAACGCCGGCTTTTCTACGTCGCCGTGACACGCGCGAAGGACGAGCTCTATCTCAGCTATCCGTGCATGTCGTTCAATTCCGGCTACGGCGATCCGCTTCAGCGCCCGTCGCGTTTCCTCGCGGAGATTCCGAAGAAGCTGATCGAGGACTGGGAAGTGGGCGGGAGTTTCTGAATCCGAACGCCGCGATTGAGGGCTGAAGGCCCGGTGCCATATCAGCCCGGGCCAAAGCGAGCTGGCCGCGTGAGGGCCGCAAGGCCATTTTGCGCGGGCACGAGCGTCCGCCCAAGTCTGGAACCAAAGACGGCACGAGGGCTGAAAGCCCGATCCATCTGCTGACGCGTTTCCGCATGATTTTGGGCCGGCTTTCAGCCCATTCTCCGTGGGGCAAAGTGTTCCTTGGGCGTTGCCCAAGGCTGGTATGGCAGCGGGCCTCTGGCCCTCGATCGCGCCGGACCTTCGGCCCTCAATCGCATTGCCCAGGTTGAGAAAAGAGGGCCGCGCCCTTTGCATGACTCGGCCCGGAGCAACCCAAACCAAAATTGGCGGCAGTCACTTTTGGTGAACGACCGAGTAGCGATAATAGACTTCGAGCATGAGCGTGCAGACACTCCGGCAACGCGCATTCAGCGGAAAGGCAGGCAGCACCGCGGAGGCCGACCACTATCGGCAGTGGAACGAGGCGGACGACCAGGTGCTCTCGGAACTCCGCGGCCACACGACGATCGAGCGCTATCTCGACCCAGAAGATCCGCGCTTCGATCCCGCGTCCACCGCGACCAACAAGATCAACGTCGAGACCGAATCCCTCGAAGACGCCTACCGCTTCCGCGTCATCGCAAACAAGCGCTTCATGCCTTGGTAAGCAGCTCGACGCCGATCATCGCGCCGCACGCACTCCCGCCATCGTCCGCCCTATCAGCCGGCGGATCCGGATCGCGTCGCACAGCATGCGCCACGAGTCGCGGATGATGCGCACCTTGCTCCCCTGCGCATTGGCCCACTGCACCGGCATGTCCGCCACGGAAAACCCAAGCCGCTCCGCCAGCAGGAGCACCTCCACGTCAAACGCAAAGCCATCGAGCTTTTGCAGCGGAAAAATCACCTCGCGCGCGGTGCGCCGGAATGCCTTGAAGCCGCACTGCGTGTCGGCAAGCCGGATGCCGGCAATCGTGCGGAGGATCGCGTTGAAGGTCTGGCCCATTTTCCTGCGCAGGAAATGCTGCTTCGTGAGGATCTCGCTCTGCGCGTGCTGGCGGTTGCCCGCGAGCACGTCCACCTTCGCGTCTTCGGCAAAGCGCGCGATGAACCGGCCCGTCTCCGCCAGCGGCGTGGACAGATCGGCATCCATGAAAAATGCGATCTCGCCCCGCGCGCGGAGCATCCCGGTGCGCACGGCGTAGCCTTTGCCACGCTGGACGTCGTTGCCCACGACCGTCAGGCACGGCCACCCCGCCGCGACCCGACGCGCGATGTCCAGCGTGCCGTCCGTGCTTTTCTCGATGACGAGAATGACCTCATGAGACCATCCGACACCCGCAAGGTGTGCGTGCAGCTCCGCGAGGCTCGCCTCCAGGCGATGCGCCTCGTTGTAGGCAGGGATGATGATTGAGACGAATGGCGCGCCGCTGTCGGACATTTCGGTTGTGTCCGCACTGCGTATCAGTTGAATGCCCGACCGGTCAAAAGCCATGAGCGATATTTTTTCCCCACCTCTCCGAGTCCGCTGAACGAATCCGCACGATGTCAGCCCGCCAGCGTTGGTTCTCCATCCTCATCGTCGCGCTCGCACTCGCGCTGCGCGTGGCATTGCTCGCGCTGCGTCCCGCGCATTTCGACGAGGGTGTGAACGGCTCGTTCATTGACGGCATGCGCGTCGAGGGCCTTTACCGCTACGACCCTGGAAACTTCCACGGTCCGCTGCATTTCTACACGCTCTTCGCGTCGCAGCAGCTCTTCGGGCGGAGCCTGTGGGCGCTGCGGATGCCGACGGTGGTCATCGGCACCGCGTTCATCTGGCTCATGCTGGCGTTTCGCCGTTTCCTGCCGTGGCGCGCGGTTTGGGTGGCCGCGATCGCGGCAGCGATCTCGCCCGCGATGGTGTTCTATTCGCGCTACGCGATCCATGAGATGTGGCTGCCGTTTTTCACGCTGCTCGCCGTGTATGGCGGCTGCGGCATCCTGCGCCGCGAGGGGCGCTTCGGCGACCTGTGGGCATTTGGCGCGGGGCTCGCCGGCATGGTGCTCACAAAGGAAACCTACCTCGTCCACTGGGTCGCCGCAGTGCTCGCGCTCGCCGTCGCGCGCTGCCTCGAATGGATCGCGCCGCTCACGCCGCGTGCGCCGCGCCCGCGTCCTGCGAGTCTTTTTTCCGGACGCGCATCGGATGAACCGCCACCAGTTCCGCGCGGCGCGTATTTTTCAGACCGCCAGATCGCAATCGTCACGATCGCCTGCATCGGTGCCGTCGTCCTTTTTCAATCCGGCTTCGGCATGTTCCCGGACGGCATCAGCGGGCTCTTCCAGACCTTCCGCCTCATGGTGGTGAAGGGCACCGCAGCCGAGGCCGGGCACCATAAGGAATTTTTCTACTGGGCGAAGCTGATGGGCAACTACGAGTGGCCGGCGCTGCTCGGCCTCGTGGCCGCACCCATCTTGTCGCTGCGCCGCTCACCGCTGCTCGCCACGGCGGTGATCCTCGCCGGCGCGCTGTTCGTCGCGGCGGGAATCTTCGGCGACGCAATCGGGCTCCACACCAAGAGCGCACATGAATTTCTCAAGCCGCACCTGAAGCTCGCGACCCTGACGTCGCTCGGCGCATGGCTCCTCGTGTGCAGCATCGGATTCTTCGCCGCCTCGCCCGCGCAGAGCCGCGAGATGCGCTGGCTCGGCATCTTCGGTCTCGCCTCGTTCGCCGCGTATTCGCTCATCCCGTACAAGACACCGTGGTGCGTCATCAATCTGCTCTGGCCGTTCTTTTTCATCCTCGGCCAGCTCGCGGAAAACCTCGCACAGACCACCGAACGCTGGCTCGTGTACGTCGTCGGCGCACTCCTCGCCGTGACTCCGCTGCGCGACTGCTGGTCGCTGAATTACGGGCAGCCGACGTACGACGGCGACCGCTACTGCTACGTCCACACCACGCCCGACATCAACAAGCTCCTCCGCGCCGTCCGCGGCCTTGCACGCGAAAATCCGCCCGCGCGCCAGATGCACGGCATCATCCTCACCGAGGCGTTTCCGCTGTCATGGGAGCTGAATGAATTCCCAAACGTCGCCTACTTCGCGAACGACTCGGTCGTGGAAAATTACGACGCCGACTTCATCCTCGCGCCCGCGGACCGGCAGGTGGAATTTGAGGATCGCGCCTTCGGCATCTACTTCCGCGAAAGCGTAAAACTGCGCAGCGGCCTCGACCGCTGCTGGCTCTACCTGAGCGCAGAGCGCTTCGCATCGCAGTTCCCCGGGCGCACCCCCGAGATCCATCCGCGCGTGCAGCTGAGAAATCCCGCGCTGCCCGACCCCTCGCGCAAATGAACTTCCTCGCCGCCGCACTCTACGCCGTCGCCAGTTCCGTGCTCATCGGAATCGCGCTCGGCTTTCTCAATGGCGCGCTTCATCCGCTCTCGGCGTTGCTCTCACTTTGCGGAGGCCTCGCGGTCGGCGCGATCGGCTGGTGGCGCGGACGCCGCGAACCCCGCCTCCCCCGCCCCGGCTTCTGGGCCACGGCGTCGCTCGTGCTCTTCGCGATTTTCAGCCTCCGCGCATTTCTCTGGCTAGTCTTCCGCAACGGCGACGAACTCTGCGTGCTCTCGCCGAACAATCTCGGCGACCTGCCGCTGCACCTCACGTTCATCCGCTACCTCGCGAATGGCGCACCCTTCTGGCCGGACAGCCCGATCTTTTCCGCCGGCAAGCTCACGTATTCCATCGGCATGGATTTCTTCAACGCGCTGCTCACGCTCATCGGCGTGGACACCGTGCGCGGCCTGCTGTGGACCGGCCTGCTCGGCGCGCTCGGCACGTCGCTCGCGCTGCTGCGCTGGGGCGGCGCATTCACCGTGCTCGGACTGCTGTGCAACGGCGGCCTCGCCGTCCTCGCGTGGTTCGCCGCCGCGCCGGACGCATCGCTTTTCCACGACTGGCAGGCGCAGTGGGCGTGGAAAAATATCGCACTCGCAATCGTCGTCACGCAGCGCGGATTCCTGTTCGCGCTGCCCGCGGGACTGCTGCTGCTCACGTCGTGGCGCACACGGTTTTTCCGCGACGGTGCGGGATGGAAAATGCCCTTCCTCGGCGAGTTGCTGCTCTACGCGGCGATGCCCACATTCCACATCCACACGTTCCTTGCGCTCTCGTTCTTCCTCGGCGTGCTGCTCATCGCGCGCGTCTCAGCAAAGAAGCAGATCGCACAACTCATCGGCGCGGCATTCATTCCCGCCGCCGTGCTGGCCTATCTCACCGTCGGCATGTTCAAGACGAACGCCGAACCGATGCTGGAGGACATGGGCCAGCTTGAAAACCCGCCGCGCCGCCCGGGCATGGACGCACTCGGCTGGCAGCCCGGCTGGATGGTGAACGACAGCAAGACATCCGAAATCTGGAACCAGGCCGCCGCCTCCGCACCAGGTGTTAATTTTTTAGCACCTTACGGGAAGTTCCTGATCTTCTGGCTGGGAAATTTCGGCATCCTCCCGCTGCTGCTCGTGCCGCTGCTCGTCCTGCTCCTCCGCGCCGTGCTCCCGCGCGGCCCGTCGCACCGCGCGGCGTGGGGCATTTTCATCGGCGCGATCCTCATCACGCCGCTGCTCGGGCTGTGGGACGGCTACCAGCACAAGTCGCTCGGCGCGCTGCTCACCGGCGGCACCGGCGAAATTGCCATGCGTGCCGCCGCCATGCCGCTCATGGCGCTCGCGCTGCTCGTCGCAGGCATCAGCCTTCGGCGCTGGGAACCGCAGAGCATCCTCCTGCCGCGCGTGTTCTTCACGCTCGCAGGCACGCTCATGCTCGACTCGCTGCTCACGCTCCTGCACGCGTGGAACGCGCACATCCCGCTGCTCCGCGCGAACGCCGTCCCGCTCGTCCTCGCGACGATAGCATTCGGATTTTTCCTCTGGCACGCACGCCGCGCAGACACCGGGTGGCCCGCGCTCATGGCCGTGCCCGCCCTGTTTTTTTTCTTCGTCTGCTGCAATGTCCGCTTCGCGCAATGGGACTGGGACAACACCAAGCTCATGCTGTGGGCCCTGCTCATCGTGCTCCCCGCGCTCTGGGAGACGATCCTCTCGCGCTGGCCCACACCGTGGCGCGCGGCCGCATGCGTGCTCCTCTTTTTCTCCGGCTTCGTCTCGCTGCTCGGCGGGATCGGCAGCGCGCACCACGGGCACGGCATCGCGCGCCTCTCGACACTCGATGCCGTCGCACTCGCCGTGCGTGACATCCCGATCACCGAACCCTTCGCCGCACAGCCGACCTACAACCACTCGCTCCTGCTCTGCGGTCGCAAACTCGTGATGGGCTACAACGGCCACCTCGCCAGCCACGGCATCGTGTACGGCCCCGTGGACGACCAACTCGACGCGCTCATGCTCGGCCTCCCCGACTGGCGCCTCCGCGCCGCACGCCTCCGCGTGCGCTACCTCTTCTTCGGCCCCGGCGAACGCAGAACGTGGCCTGCGTCCCACGAATCCTGGCGCATGGGCGCGACCGTCGTCGCATCCGGCGAATGGGGCGAACTTTTCGATCTCCACACGCCACCGCTGCCAATCGGTGCTGGCGAGGAGGAGAAAAAATCTACGCCTCGCTTAGAACCACCGCGCCTTCAGCTACCGTCCGTCCCCCGGTGACGGCGCGCACCTCGAACTGCCACAACCCGCCGACCGTCGCCACGCGCTTCGCGAAAAAATGGATCTCCTCGTCCGGCAGCGCAGCCGCGGGAAATTTCATCGCCTTGATCGCCGAGAGCCGGAAACTGCGCCCCGGCTGTCCCGCCGCGAGCCCCGCCGTCTGCGCAAGCGCCTCCGCGAGAATCACGCCCGGCACGATCGGATTGCCCGGAAAATGCCCCGCGAAAAACGGCGTCGCCGCCGGGAAAGTCTTCACACACTCCGCCGCCTCGCCCGCGATGCGCGACACGAGCGCATCCACGAAGACAAACGGCTCGCGATGCGGCAGCCCGAGCGCGATGGGATCCCTGCCGCTCACTGAGGCAGCGGCGGCAGCGTCTGTTCATCGGGCGCTGACGGCGACGACGGCGCTGCTGCCGATGAGTCACCCGGTGCCGGAGCGCCGACAAAATACGCGAAGCGCCAGCTCCCGTTCACCATCGTCAGCCCCGCGCGATAGCCGGGGTAGCTGTCGCTCTGCGCAAACTGCGGCGGCACGACCATGAAGCCCTCGTGCGGCCCCCAGTTCTCGCGCATCAGCGCCGCGAGCGTGCCCCACAGCTTGTTGCGATCCCAGTATGCGAATGGCGTCTCGCCTTCCGGCCCCCTGTCCCAGCGATAGCCGAAATCCGGCGCCATCATCGAGGCAAGCACGACCCTGTCCTTCGTCTCCACAGCCTTCCGAAGCCGCCCGAGAAATGCCTGGAACGACGTGTCGCCATTTTGATCCTTCATCGTCTCCTTCTTTCCCGGCGTCGGCTTCGATTTTTTCCCAGTCATCGGGCAGCCTGAGAGAAACGCGGCGGAAAGAATCAGTGCGACAGCTCGGAGAAACATCCCCGCACATAGAGGCGCGCGCACACTTTCGCCAACTGCAAATTTACATCCCCGACAGTTCATCACAAATCACCACAACCACGCGCAACAGGTAGAAATAAAGTTACGCGCAATACGGCGGTCTCACTTTTCCAAAGACCAGCGACGGCGCAGCAAGTCAACGGCTCGGCGACTCTTGCCAGTGAAACGTCACGGGCTTCGCCACATCCGGATGCAGACTCGCATGCACCGGGCACGAATGCACCGAGCGCTCGAGCATCTCACGGTGCGGATGATCGGCGGGCAGCGGGACGTGAATCTCCGTCGTGAGCCGCCCGATGCGGCGCACCGGCGTCTGCACCATTTCCTTTTTCAC
>BJFP01000144.1:0-5983 GCA_014189875.1 Verrucomicrobiota bacterium
TTTTTCCTGAACGGCACGCTGCCGCTCGGCGACAAGGGGCACACGCAGTCGGCGGACGAATACGTCGCGACGCTCAGCAGCACGAGCGGTCTGCCGCACGTGATGGTGCGCCGCAACATGACGAAGATTCACTACGCGCTCACGCATCTCGACGTGATCCTGAACGGTCTCTCGCGCGGGCTCGACATGACGATCATTGACCGCGGCTTCGGCGAGCAGTTCGGCACCAAGCTCTCGTTTTTCCCGACGTGCGAGGCGCTCGGCCTCGTGATGCCGAGCAATTCGCCCGCGGTGAATTCGCTCTGGCTGCCGGCCATCGCGCTGAAGACGCCGGTGGTCATCAAGCCCGGACGCGACGAGCCATGGACGCCGTTCCGGCTCATCCAGGCGTTCATCGCTGCGGGCGTGCCAAGCGAGGCGTTCGGCTTTTACCCGACGGACCACGAGGGCGCGGGCGAGATTTTGAAGAGCTGCGGACGCGCGCTCATCTTCGGCGACAAGAACACGATGGCGCAGTATGCGAACAACCCTGCGATCCAGTTGCACGGCCCCGGCTGGAGCAAAATCCTCATCGGCGACGACTGTATCGAGAACTGGCGCGAATACATTGACGTGATCGCCGGTGCGATCAGCGACAACGGCGGCCGCTCGTGCATCAATGCCAGCGCCATCGTCGTCCCGAAATACGCCACCGAGATCGCCGACGCACTCGCGCAAAAGCTCGGCCCCATCCAGCCGACGAAGAACGACGACGCAAACGCACGACTCTCCGGCTTCGCAAACGTGAAGATGGCCGACTTCATCGATGCGCAAATCGACGACGGCCTGAAAACGCCCGGCGCGACGGACGCGACCGCAAAATACCGCGGCGGCCCGCGCAAGGTGGAGTTCGAGGGCGGCGTCTATCTGCGCCCGACGATCGTGCATTGCGAGAGCTTCGCGCATCCGCTGTCGAACAAGGAATTCCTCTGCCCTTACGCGAGCGTCGTGCAATGCCCGCAGTCCGAAATGCTCGGCAAAATCGGCTACTCGCTCGCGGTGTCGGCGATCACGAAGGACGCGAAATTCATCGGCGAACTCGAAGCCTTCGGTGAGATCGATCGCCTGAACATCGGCCCAATCTCTACGATGGCGATCTCATGGGATCAGCCGCACGAGGGAAACATGTTCGAGTTCCTGTGGAAGCGCCGCTCGATCGAGCGGGCGTGGTAGTTTGCGAACGATTCGATTTTCATCGGCTGCGAACGCCGGGCGAGGTATGTGCAAGCAGCACTCCCGTTCACCATGCCCTCATCCCTCGCCGATCTCGCCGAACGTTTCCGCATCACGAACGGGAAGAAATTCCGGCTGAAGGATGTGGACCCGGGCGACACTGGGAAACTGAAGTCGCCGGAGAAGGCGACGGAACTGCTGCGAGAGAGTGTGCGGCTGATGAGCGAGTTTCAGGAGAAGCTCTATGCGCAGGATCGGTGGGCGCTGTTGCTGGTTTTCCAGGCGATGGATGCGGCGGGGAAGGATGGCACGATCAAGCATGTGATGTCGGGCGTGAATCCGCAGGGGTGCGAGGTGTCGAGCTTCAAGGCACCGAGCGATCTGGAGCTGGATCACGATTTTCTCTGGCGCACGGCGAAGGCGCTGCCGGAGCGCGGGCGGATCGGGATTTTCAACCGCTCCTACTACGAGGATGTGCTCGTGGTGCGCGTGCATCCGGAATTTCTCGCGGGTGGAAAATTGCCGCCGAAGCTGATCACGAAGGGGATCTGGGATGAGCGCTTCGAGAGCATCCGCGCATTCGAGCGGCACCTTGCGCGGAATGGCACGGTGGTGCGGAAATTTTTCCTACACGTCTCGAAGGCAGAGCAGAAGAAGCGTTTCCTCGCGCGGCTGAACGAGCCGGAGAAGAATTGGAAATTTTCCGCGAACGATGTGAAGGAGCGCGCGCGCTGGGACGAATATCAGGACGCCTACGAGGACATGATCCGGCACACGGCGACGAAGGATGCGCCGTGGTATGTGGTGCCTGCGGACAACAAGTGGTTCACGCGGCTCGTCGTCGCGAGTGCGATCATCGAGACGCTGCAATCGCTCGATTTGCATTTCCCGAAGGTGGACAAGGCCAAGCTGAGGGAACTCGCCGAGGCGAAAGATTCGTTGATGAGGGAAAAGTGAGGCGTTCCGGTCTGCGGGGGCGCGCTCCGTAGCTGCGCTTGTGAAAGCGCGGGCTGACCTTTCTTTCGTGGGATGCGTGCGGATGGATCAGCCCGCGCTTTCACGAGCGTGGGTACGGAGTGCGCTCGACCGCGCGGGCAACTCGCACTAGCAGTCGTGCATGAAATTCTTTTCCACACTTTCCACACTCGCGCTCGTCCTCGTCGCGTCCGCCGCGTCCGCCGCGTTGCGTCCGGAAGCGGGCGGCTTTGCGGGGATCACGGCGGGGATGCAATCGCTGGTGGATCGCAATGTGATTGCCGGCTCCGTCACGCTCGTGGCGCAGCATGGGAAGGTGGTGCATCTCGCCGCGGTTGGGAGTGCGGACATCGCTGCGGGGCGTGCGATGCGGACGGGCGATCTTTTCTGGATCGCGTCGATGACGAAGCCGCTGACCGCCGCGTGCGTGATGATGCTCGCCGACGAGGGCCGGCTGCGCATTGACGATCCGGTGTCGAAGTTCATCCCGGAATTTTCCCGCATGCGGCTGCACGGTGCACCGCCGCCGCGACCTGTGACGATCCGCGACCTGCTCACGCACACGGGCGGGCTCGGCGATGCGCAGTTGGGCTCACGGGCTCCGCTCGCCGAGCGCGTGGTGGCGTACGCGCGTGCGCCGATGAGGTCGGCGCCGGGGTCGAGGTTCGATTATTCGAACAGCGGGTTCAACACGCTCGGGCGGATCATCGAGGTCGTGAGCGGGAAGTCATACGCGAGTTTCCTGCGGCAGCGCCTGCTCTCGCCGCTCGGGATGAGCGACACCACGTTCTGGCCTTCGCAGCGGCGGGTGGCAAAGGCGTACCGGCCCGGTGGGAGCGGGCTCGCCGAGACGTCCATCTATGCGCGGCCCGGGGAAATCAGCGACACCTCGCGTCCGGCGCTGCCTGCGGGCGGCCTGTTTTCCACGGCGGCGGATGTCGGGCGTTTTTACCAGATGATCCTCGGCGGCGGTTCGATCGGCTCGCGGAAGTTCCTGAGCCGGGAATCGGTGCGGCGGATGATCACGATTCAGACCGGCGGCATGAAGACGGGAACCATCGCGGGCGTGAACTGGGGCCTCGGCTTCCAGATCGTGCGGTCGCCGCAGGGGATGACGGCGGGGCTCTCCGCGGGCTCATTCGGCCACGGCGGATCGTTTGCGACGCAGAGCTGGGCGGACCCGAGGCGCGACGCGGTCACCGTGCTGATGATCCAGCGCGGAGGTTACAAGGACTGCGACTTCACGGAGCCGCGGAAGGTCTTCCAAGACCGCGCGGCCGCGGCGCTGCGATAGCGCGCGGAAAAATCACGGTGGGAAAACTCTAACACCAGTGCGGACGGGGCCGGAGTCAGCGGGCCGCGTTCCGGTGTTTGAGTTCCCACACGCGGAGGGCGGCGCGGAGGAGGCGGATGTTTTTGGTGCTCCACGGGCCGGAGCGGGAGCTGCGGCGCGGGCGGGCGTTGTGCGAGGTTTTCATGTTCATCGGGGTGCAAGAAACGGGAGCATCACGCATTCCAGCCACCGCCAAAAATCACGTGCGGCCCGGCACGATCCCTGCGTTCTCATTCCGCCGCAGTTCACGCCACCCACGCCCACACAGTCCACAGCCCACCGGTATGACACCCAAACGCGTTCTCCTCGCCGTACAGTCCACAGCCCACAGCCCACCGGTATGACACCCAAACGCGTTCTCCTCGCCGTAGATGACAAGCTCCTGCTCAAGGTCTATCAGGACAAGCTCACGGCGGGCGACTTCACCGTCTTTAGCGCGAGGGATCTCGGGAAGGCCGCGCAGCTCCTCGCGGAAAAAAAGCCCGACATCGTGCTGATGGATGTCGTTTACCAGGAGAGCGACCCGCTCGAATTTCTCAAGGCGATCCGGACCGAACCGGCGAATGCGCAGATCCCGATCCTCATCCTCCCGAACGTGCTCGCCCAAGCGTCGCACGACGCCATTGACGCCGGTGCGACGCACGCGATCCATTACTCGATCGAGCCGATTGCGTCCGTGATTGATGCGACGCGCCACACCCTCGGGATGCCCATCCTCCCTGCATCCGCTGGGGCGGACCTTTTCAAGGCGGAAGATTTTTGGATCGAGACGATCTTCGCGAACGCGATTGATAGCATCAACCGCATGCGCCACTGCCTGCCAGGCGTCGCGGCGAAGCCGCCGGAACTGCCCGCGCTGCACGAGTTGTGGAATCTCGCGCACGCCTTTGCGCAGAAGGTCGCGCTCCTTCCATACAAGCCCTTCACGCAGATCACCGGCGCGCTGGACCTGCTCCTGTTCGACCTGAACCAGACGCACGATCAGCTGAACGCATCCACGATCCACACCGTGAGCCAGACGCTCGATTTCCTCGCAGGGATCGCCACACCGGCGTGTCTCGCGAGCCTTCCCGACCCCGCCGCCGCGACGCTTCTCGTGGTGGACGACGAGGACGGCGCCCGGCAGTTCATCGGTGCCGCGCTCGATCTCGCCGGCTTGAAATGCGAGTGCGCCGAGTCTCCCGCACAGGCGCTTGAAAAGCTGAACAAGTCCGATTTCGATCTCATCCTCCTCGATGTGGGACTGCCGGAGATGAACGGCTTCGAGCTTTGCGGGAAAGTGCGCGCCATCGAGAAATACAAGGACACGCCGGTCGTGTTCATCACCGGCATGGCCACTTTTCTGAACAAGGCCAAGGCCAGCCTCAGCGGTGGAAATGACTTCGTCGGCAAGCCCTTCAATCTCGCGGAACTCGGCTTGAAGTCGCTCCTCTGGCTCTGCCGCAGGCAGCTCCAGGCGGCGTGAAATCTGTGGCACTCCGGGCATGACTTTTCACCACTTTCACGCAATCCTCGCGCGCATGTTTCGTCTCCTGTTTCTCGTCATCCCGGCAATCGTGCTGCTCGCCGGCTGCGGCGGCAGCCACGGGCAATACGGCTATCGCTACATCCCCGGCAAGACCGCCACGCTGCACGGCGGCAAGGCCGTGGCACCGGCGGGCGCGCCGCATGCGGTGAAGGCCGCGATCGCCGCGGGCAACCAGATCGCGGGCCTGCCGTACGGCTACGGCAGCGGGCACACGCGCGAACTCAGCAGCGCGTACGATTGCTCCGGTTCGGCCTCATGGGTGCTGTGCCAGGCGGGCCTTCTCGATGAGCCGACCACGTCCTCCGCATTCCGCCGCTATGGCGTGCGTGGGAAGGGCCGATGGATCAGCGTCTATGCGCGCAGTGGCCACGTCTTTCTCACGGTCGCGGGGCTGCGTTTCGACACCGGCTGGGGCGGTGGCGACGGCCCGCGGTGGACGACGCGCGGCCGCCCGATGAATGGCGCAGTCGTGCGCCATCCGCACGGGCTTTAGAGTCTGCGCGGCATCAGTTGTCCTGCGCCTGATGTCTTGCCGGGCTTGCCCGCGGCGGCGGCTGTGGCATGAAGGGACGCATCGCACAGCACGTCTCCGGTTATCAGCTTCTCGACAGCGGTGGGTTTCAGAAACTCGAACGCTTCGGCGACATCGTGCTCGCGCGGCCCTGCGCGCAGGCGGTGTGGCATCCGTCGCGGCCCGAGGTGTGGCGCACGGCGACGGCGACTTTTTCCCGCGAAGATGGCAACCGCTGGCAGGGGCGCGAGAAGCTTCCGGCGACGTGGATCATCGAAGTGGACGGGATCCAATTCCAGCTCAGCTCGACGGACTTCGGGCACCTCGGGATTTTTCCCGAACAGCGCGAGCAGTGGCAGCACATCGCGCGGGAATGCGCGGCCTTCCGCGGGCGGCACGGGCGCGCGGCGAAGGTGCTGAATCT
>BJFP01000144.1:6630-10235 GCA_014189875.1 Verrucomicrobiota bacterium
ATGCCGCGGGCGGAAGGCTGAGTTCGATCTTTTTGCCCTTCTCGTCGCGCAGCACCCAGCCGGTGGTCTCGCCACCGATTGCGACGCGGCGTTCGATCACTCCCGTGCGGGTGATTTTATCGGCCGGGGCGGCGTGGGGATCGGGCGGATCGGTTTGCCCGGCCTGTTTCCAACTCTGCGCGGCACCCGAATTATTTTTCCGCGCAAGGCTGCGGAGGGAGGGGGAGGGGAGAAAAACGCGTCGTATCCAGAGGCGCGCCCCGCGTCCCCGCCTTACCTCGTGGAGAAACAGCCTGTCCTCGCCGCCGTCTGAAGTGTGAGAAATCCGGGCTCAGCGCCGTGCGCTGCCTGCGGGCTCGTCGCCGGGGATCATGTTCGGGCGCAGCGGGGCGAATTCCTGTTCGAGCACGTCGAGATATTCGGCGATTTTCGGATCCACGGGCACGGCGGGCCGGCGCTTATTCGCGTCGCGATCCTCGACGGCGCGGAGATACTTGTCGAACTGCCCGGTGCTGCCGGGCGTCTGCGTGGCCTCGTACCAGTTCAGGTAGTCGGTGATCATCTCGCTGCGCTGGAGCACGGAGGCGCGGAAGCGCTCGGCGCGCGCGATGCGGTCGGCGACGCCGGAGGTCTTGCCGGAGGCGAGCAGGCCGCACAGCTCATCGTATTCCTTCAGGATGGGGCGGAAGAGGACGTGCGCCCGCGAGCTGAGGGTGGAAATATTCACCTGCGCGAGGCGCAATGCGGGCCTCGCGCCGGGGAGCTTGATGTATTTTTCAAAGTCCGCGAGGACGTAGCGTTGGCTGCGCGGCGGCTTGCCGGACGAGATGTCGAAGGCGAGCAGCGCGGCGAGTTCCGCGTCCGCCTCGGCGGAGGAAAGGCCGCGCAGGGTCTCGGACTGGCCGAGCTGCGCGAGCTGGAGCGTCCACCATTTCGCGAGGCTCTGCGGTGACTGGCCGAGCACGGAAAAATGGCGCGCAAGCAGTGTGAGCGGATCGCGCGAGCCGTCGGGCCACGCGCGGATGAGGCGGCCGAGGTTCGCCGGGCCGGCGGGCATGTTCAGCAGCGCGGAGGTGAGTGCGAGTGCGCTCGCGCGATCCACCGCGCCGGCGGCGGTGTCGAGCTGGAACGGCGGCTGCGTGAGGAGCTTCTCGAGCGAGGGGAGTTTCTCGGTGTTCACGATGCTCTTGAAGATGTCCGGGTCGCGCATTCCCGCCCGTGCGCGGATGTCCTGGAGCAGCCCCTCGGTGAGCCACCACGGCGGGTATGCGAATCGCTCGCCGACGCGGATCGGCGGACGGTCGCGATATGCGATCTCGATCAGGAGCACGTGGACGATGTGGCGCTGGAGGGAGATTTTTCCGGGGTCGTCGCCGATGCGCACGATGACGTCCACCTTCGGTCCGGCGATGGTGTTCACGAGCGTGCTGGTGATCGAGGAGGGCTGCGGCGGGGCCGGGGCGGCGGGCTCGGGCTCAATGGTGACGACGACCGGTATTTTCCATTCGTCGTGCTCGCGCAGGACGCGGAGGAGCTGGCCTTTCACGTCCTCGACGAAGCTCACGATCCTCCCGCGCGCATCGCGGTCGCCGCAGTAGATCACAAACTGCCCGGAGCTGCTCACGCTGCGGTGGCGGAGGTCCACGGCAGATGCCACGGTGCGCAGCGCGCCGTGCAGCAGCACGACGACGAGGAGAAAAAAGACAGCCCTCGCGGGGCGCGGGATCATTGCTGCGGCTTGGTGGTGAAGGAAATCGAACCTTCGCCGGACTCGATTTTTTCCAGCCGGTCGAGTCGCTGGATGTCCTTGTCAAAGGTCTGCGCGAATGCGCCGAGCGTCGCCGAGTTCAGCCCGATGAGCTTCGCAAGGACGACCGGGACGGTAAGCCGCCCGATGGCAAAACGGCTGACGTCGGCTTTCCATTTCACGCCGTCGCGCGCGGGCGTGAAGCTGGCGGAGTTGCAGATCGAGAGGCCCAGCACGCTCCGCTGCGTGGCGACCGTGACGAGGCCCGGCTCGAAGTGCGCGAAGGTGCCCTCTGATTTGCCGCCGCCGCCTTTCATGGTCTTGCTGAGAAAGTAGTTCACGTCGAATTCCTTGAAGGTAATGAACACCGTCGGCTTCTGCCGGAGCATCTCGCTCCACAACTCGCCGACTTCGATGTCGGGCATCTTTTCCTTGCTGAGCGGCACCACAAACGGAGGCGCCTGCACGATGAGATACCCCACTGCGACGAACACTGCGAGAAACTCGACGAGGAGGAGGGTCTTGAAGTTCAGCCACCAGTTGAACCGGTTGGGATCCATCATCTTTTTCACCTTCCTCGCGACCTTCGCCTTGTCCTCGGAGGGCTTTGTGATGTCGGCTTTCGGGAGGAGGGAACGGTCCAGCTTCTCGCCGCAGTTATGGCAATAGACGCGCTCGATTTCGTTCTCGTGCTGGCACGCGGTGCAGGTGAGCTTGCGGGAATCTGGCGGTGGCATGGCTGATCGGGGCTGGTAAAATACGGGTCAGTCTTTCTTCTTCGCGGGAGCCTTCGGCGTCGCGGCGGGCTTGCTCTCGGCGGGCTTGGTTTCCGCAGGCTTCGATGCCGCGGTGTCGCTCTTTGCCGCGGCCTTGTAGCCTTCGGAACGGTAGTCGGTGATGTAAAATCCCGAGCCCTTGAAAATAAGCCCCGCGCCCGTGCCCATGAGCCGGCGCACCTTGCCCTTGCCCCATTTTTTCATTCGGCACAATTCCTTCGGGCATGTCTTCAGCGCATCGTCCTTCATGGACTGCACACACTCAAACGCGCCTTCGCACTTGTCGCATTCGTATTCGTAGGTCGGCATTCGTGGGATCTGTTTTTTCTCGGAAAGGGAGACGTGTATAGCAGGGAAGGGGCCGCGCGCAATGGCAGTGGCGGCTTTTGGCGGGGCTTTTGGCGGGGCGGGGTTCGTTGAATGTTGAGCGTTGGACGTTAAACGTTAAGCCCCGCGCAGCGGCCTTTCGGTTTCTGGATTCGCGTTCCAATTCGCACCGCGCCTGCGGCGCGGCCAAACGTTTAACGTCGAACGTTCAACGATGCCTGCTCACACCGGCGGCTCGCCGATGAGCACGTCTCGCAGCACGGCGGCAGCGGCGGCGTTGTCACTCGTCACGAGGCTCACGATGCTGAACTGGTCCGCACGCCGCACGATGTGCATCGAACGGAGGTCGCAGCCCGCGTCCTTCAGCACCACCGCGATTTTTGCGAGCGCGCCGGGCTTGTCCTCAATGCGGATGAGCAGCGTGTCCTGCGTCACCGCACGGTAGCCGAGGTCGCGCAGGATGTGCAGGGCCTCGTCGTATTTGTCCACGGTGAGCGAGAGGATGCCCTCGGCGCCGTGGCTCTCCACGTCGAAGTCCTCGATGTTCACGCCCGCGGCGGCGAGCGCCTCCGCGATGCGCGCGAGGACGCCGGGCTGGTTCGGGGCGAGGACGTGCAGGAGTTTCATGGCGTGTGTGATTTTTTCTCAGCTTCAATCGCGGCTGCAAAATCGGTGACGAACTCGTCCACGATGTCCTTCGTGACATGCGGCATCGTGATGAGGTGGCCGATGCCGCGCTTCGGCGCGATGATCCA
>BJFP01000145.1 GCA_014189875.1 Verrucomicrobiota bacterium
AACCGAACGCCGCCGCGTCGGGCTGGGCGAGCGGGATGTTCCGCGAGCCGCTCGCCGGCGAGCAGTGCCTGCTGCCGGTGCGCCGCGATCAATGCCACCCGATGACCGGCTACCGGACCGTGATCGAATCGCTAATCGCACTGCACGAAGTCCCCGCCGACCGTCTGCGCGACGACCGCGCCATCGGCCTGCCCGCGCACCGCGTCACACCGCAGCTCGCAGAGTCGGTGCTGCGCGAAATCGCGGCCGAGCGCGGGCTCAATCTCGGCCCGATCACGGACGCCTTTGACGCGCGCATCCAGGGCATCGTGGACAACTGGCCCGTCGCCGTGGACGGCGCGCGCGCCATCGCCCTCGGCCTCCCGCAGCCACCGCCATTGAAGCAGATCGTCGCGCAATACCTTGAGGATTTCGGCAAGCGCTGAGGGCGGCGCGGACGCATCAAAAATCACATCGGCGTGCGACGGCAGCTCTCGGGTGGAGCACACGACTCGCGCAATCCACCCGGAGAATCGCTCCGCACTGTCACAAAGACATTTCCATCCTATCGCGGCTCGTTATCAGTGCCATGCCGAGCGGCTATTTTTGTTATCGAAACGGATTGGTATCAGTCGTGACAGTGCCACACGCAACGGCTGACGCATGAATCACGACTACGACGCCATCCTCATCGGCGGCGGGCCTTCGGGCGCGACCGCGGCAGCGATCCTCGCGGAGTACGGGCATCGCGTGCTCGTGCTGGAGCGCGATAAATTCCCGCGCTACCGAGTGGGCGAGTCACTCATCCCGTTCACCTTCGGCCCGCTGGAGCGCATCGGGATGATCCCGAAGATGAGGGCGTCGCACTTTGTGAAAAAATACAGCGTGTGCTTTGTGCAGCCCGACGGGAAGCGCTCGCAGCCATTCTATTTCTTCAACCGCTACGACCGCGAAACCGTCGCACAGACATGGCAGGTGCTGCGCTCGGAGTTCGACGAGATGATGCTCGATAATGCGCGAGAGAAGGGCGCGGAGGTACGGGAGGAGACGACGGTGAACCGGCTGCTGATGGACGGCGATCGCGTGATCGGCGTCGAGGCGACCGACCGCAGCACGGGCCGCACGTACGAGGTGCGCGCGCGCATCACGCTCGACTGTTCGGGCAAGGAGGCGTTCGCGCCGAACAAGCTCGGCTGGCGCATTCCCGATCCGCAGCTCAACAAGATCGCCGTGTGGACCTATTACCGCGGCTCGAAGCGCGAGCCGGGGATTGACGAGGGGCAGACGACGGTCGCGATGATTCCCGAGAAAGGCTGGTTCTGGCACATTCCGCAGCACGGCGACATGGTGAGCGTGGGTGTGGTCGCCGAGGGGAAATATCTCACGCGGGGCGGCGTGAAGGAGCCGCGTGAGATTTTTCACCGCGAGGTGGAGGAGAACCTGTGGATCAAGGATCACCTCGGCACCGGCGAATGCACGGGCGAGTATTTTATCACGAGCGAATACACGCGGTATTCGCGGCACTGCGCCTCGCCGGGGCTGCTGCTGCTGGGCGATGCGTTCGCGTTTCTCGATCCGGTCTTCAGCAGCGGGGTCTTGCTCGCGCTGAAGTGCGGCCACCTGGCGGGCGAGTCCGTGCATGAGGGGATCGTGAGCGGCGATCTTTCGCCCACGCACTTTGCACCGTACGGAGCCGCCATCCGCGAGAGCGTCGAGAACATGCGCAAGCTCGTGTATGCTTTTTACAATCCGAAGTTTTCCTTCCGCGACGTTGTGCAGCGCCATCCTGGCGCCGCGGATCAGATCACCGACTGCCTCTCTGGCGACGTGGGCAAGGATTACTCACAGCTCTGGGATTGGATCCGCGAATTTGTCCCGCTCCCCGATTTGCTGAGCTACGGCGAGCCGCTCGGGAGTTGAGAGTTGAGGGTTGAGAGGCAGGCTGCCCGGCTACCGGAGCGGCGGTGGATATTTTTGTGTTTGTTTCTTTTGCGGACATCACGGCGCAGCCGCGTTGCCTCCGCGGAAAGGCTTGCTTTCCCCCAGCGAAGGCGGCGATTTTGCGGGTTATCCAGATGGCAGACAATCCGTCTGGAGCGTTTCACAGAAAGCCCTTGCAACCCGGCGCGACCACGGTCGCCCACAAATGATCCGCACCGCCATAAGCGGCACACCACGAAAAGTCACATGCCTGTCCAAGACGAAGTCATTGAAATCGAGGGGAGAATCATGTCAGTGCTCGCCGGAACGATGTTCCGCGTGGAGCTGGCCAACAAGCACCTCGTGCTCGCACACATCTCGGGCCGCATGCGCAAAAGCTTCATCCGCCTCACCACGGGCGACCGCGTGAAGCTGGAGATGTCGCCCTACGATCTCTCGAAGGCGCGCATCGTTTACTGACTCCAGGGCTAGTCGCGCAGAGCGTCGCGGCACCACGCAGCGCAAATGTCGGGCCGCTGCAAAAAGTGCGCGCGCCTTGAGGTGTGTGCGCATCGGATCTGCGACGGGGCATCGCAACTCCCGGCTTTCAGATTGACTCAGCCCGTGGCGTGCGGGCTTTTCGCAGAAGCAACTTCTCCCCGTATGCACACACTCCCCCGTCTCGCCAGCATCGCCACCGCATTTGCCCTTGGCATTTTCCTCACACTCGGAACCGCTGCCGCCGCCAATGCAAAATCACCCGCTGTCAAAAAGGCGGTTTTCGGGGACACAATGGACGGGGAGCTTGTCGAGATTTTCACGCTCGCGAATTCGCACGGGGTGAAGGCACGCGTGATGACGTGGGGCGCGACGCTCGTGAGCATGGAGGTGCCGGATCGCGCCGGGAAATTCGCAGACGTGACGCTCGGCTTCGACACACTGGAAGGCTACCTCGGCGCGCACCCGTTCTTCGGTGTCATCGCCGGCCGCTACGCGAACCGCATCGCGAAAGGAAAATTCACGCTCGACGAAAAGGAATACACGCTCGCGACGAATAACGGCGTGAACCATCTGCACGGCGGGCTGAAGGGTTTCGACAAGAAGAACTGGAGCGCACGACTGACGCCCGGATCGAACAGCGTGAGCTTTTCCATCACGAGCACCGCTGGGGATGAAGGCTACCCCGGCACGCTGCACGCGAAGGTGACCTACACACTCACGGAGGACAACGCGCTGCGCATCGCCTACGAGGCCACGGCCGAAGCACCGACCGTCCTGAACCTCACCAACCACGCCTATTGGAATCTCGCAGGCGCGGGCGAAGGCGACATCCTCGGCCACGAACTCACGCTGCACGCGGCCAAGTTCACGCCCGTGGACGACGGCAGCATCCCGACTGGAAAAATCGATCCTGTCGCGGGCGGCCCGATGGATTTCACGAAGGCAAAAACGATCGCAAAGGACTTCGCGCAGATGACCGGCACGCCCGGCGGTTATGATCACAACTTCGTGATCGATCAGGCCGCAAAGAAACCGGGCGGCCTGAATCCCGCCGCGGAACTATACGACCCGAAGAGCGGCCGCGTGATGAAGGTCGCGACCTCGGAGCCAGGCGTGCAGTTCTACACGGGCAACTATCTCGATGGCACCGTGACCGGCAAAGGCGGCAAGGCCTACAAGAAGAATTTCGGCCTCTGTCTCGAGACGCAGCACTTCCCCGATTCGCCGAACAAACCGCAATTTCCCAGCACCGTCCTGCGTCCCGGCACGACGTATCGCAGCACGACGGTCCACACGTTCTCGGTGAGGTAAGAGCGCCACGAGTGGAGCGCTCCATTCTTGCATGCGTGTCCGACACCGACCGGCCCGACAAGACGATCAGCCCGCACACGCTCGACGCGGGCGTGAACCTCGGCGTCACACCCGCCGCGCCGGACGTGCAGGCGTTCTTCGGGATGACCGTGCGGTTCTGATTTGCTGCTGGGGTTTTCCCAGGCAGCAGCCGCTCCCGGCGGCACACACAGCGATGTCATTTGCGCCCCGTCCGCCCGCTGCTAGAGGTGAAAGTGCATCGCAAAACTGCACGCCTCCGACACAAAGTTGAACCGTCCCCTCACACCGGCATTCCCGCGCAAGGTTGCGTCCGTCTTTGGAAAGATGCGCCGCCCGGGATTCGCGCGCACCCTCCTGCGCCACGTCGCGCTGCTGCTCTGCGTGCTCGTGCCGCTGCGCGCGGAGGACATCCGTCCGCAGCGCATCCCGGCGGGCACGAGCATCCAGGATCTTCGGAAGATCCTCCCTCAGCCAACGGCGCGCAAAGATGCGCTCACCGATGCGGGCGATTTTCTCCGGATGCCGGACGGCAGGGAAATCCGCCTGCTGCGGGCGGCGGAGAGCGCGGCGGTGGCATTCACGACGAAGGCGGCGCGCGACCGCGGCATCGTGGGACTGAAGTCGCGCAGGGAGATCCCCGCGCACAGGGAGGCGGCGCACGCGCAGTTCCGCAAGGGCAACAGCATCCACATCGTGCGCGCGGAAAAGGCGGGCACCGGGATGGACCCGAAGGCGCTGCAAGCAGAGCCGTCCGTCGCCTACGCGCGGCATGTGCTGGTGGATCCGAAGTCGCACACGCGCATGATCGCGACCGACGAAATCATCGCCGCATTTCCCGCGAAGACGACGCCCGTGCAGATGCGCGCGCTCGCCACAACTGCGGGCCTGCAGGTCGTCGCCCGCGCGGGAAATGAGAAGCTGAACGCATGGCGCCTGCGCCTCGTAAAGCCGAAGACCGGCGACCCGCTGCAAATCGCGCGCACGCTCGCGCAGACGAAGGGCGTGGTGTGGGCACAGCCGAATTTCCTCCGCGAGATCAAGCACTGCTACACGCCGCCGAACCCCCTCTTCGCCACGCAGCAGGCCCTCAGCAATCTCGGGCTGAACCACGCCACCGCAGGCGCGGACGTGAAGGCGACGACCGCGTGGGAAAAGACGACGGGCAACAGCGGCATCGTCATCGCGATCATTGATGACGGCGTGGAGATCACGCACCCCGGCCTGCGCATTTTCACGAACCCCGGCGAATCCGGCGGCGGCAAGGAGACGAACACGCTCGACGACGATGCGAACGGGTTCGCCGACGACCTTCACGGATGGGACTTCGCGAACAATGACAACAACGCCTCGCCCGTCGGCGTGAACGGCCACGGCACCGGCACCGCGGGCGTCGCGGGCGGAATTTTTTCCGCCGCCGCAAAGACCGCGGGCATCGCGGGCGGCTGCACGATCCTGCCGGTGAAAATCGCGGACGACACAGGCGACTTCACAACCGACGCGGCCATCGGCACCGCAATCATCTACGCGTCCACATTCGCCGACGTGCTCAGCAACAGTTGGGGCGGCGGCTCGGAATCGCCGTTCATCAATGCCGCGATTGACTACGCAGTCGAGCACGGGCGCGGCGGAAAAGGCTGTCCGGTTTTTTTCGCCACGGGAAATTCCGCAAGCACGTGGATGAATGGCGGCGGGCGCGTGCGCCTCTCCACCGCAGGGCTGAACGGCAGCTATTTTTTCGGTTTTTACTACGGGCGCAATGCGGGCACCGACGGCGAGGAAACCATCCGCATTGACAACGTGTGCGTGCTCGGCGCAGACGGCTACACGCACCGCAATGACCTTCTGCGGGACGAGGATTTCGAGACATGGTTTTCGTTCGGGCCGTACGTCGGTCTCGCTTCCGGCACTTGGCAGGGTGCCGTCAGCACTGGGGCACCCTACTGGACGATCGAGACGGTGAACGCGATGAAGGGCACCGGCGGGCTCTATTCCGCCGCATCACCGCAGCTCACCAATGGCCAGGCCTCTGTGCTCGTCACGCCGCCCATCACCGTGACCGGCAAGGAGACCGTCGCATTTTCCCACTCGTTCTCGATGTCTGCGGATTCGGATTTTTACGTGCTGCTCTGGGATGGCGTCACCGGCGTCTTCACGAACCTCGCGTACGGCCCTTGGCACGGCCCGGCGGACATCGCGGCTCCCGACACGATCTACCCGGCGAGCTACGTGAAAACTATCGCCGTCGGCGCATCGAACGACACCGACCGGCGGAGCGATTACAGTTGCTACGCGGGGCATCTCGATTTCCTCGCGCCGAGCAATGGCGGCTGGAACGACATCGCGACGCTCGATCCCGTGGGCGCGGTCGGCTGGACGCCCGAGGACTACAAGATGATGTTTGGCGGCACGTCGTCCGCCGCGCCGCTCGCCGCGGGCATCGCGGCGCTTATGCTCTCGGTGAACCCGACGCTCACGGAAAATGAGATCCGCACGATCCTGCGCAACACCTGCGACAAGATCGGCGGCGTGACCTACGTGAATGGCACGCATCCCGAATACGGGTACGGCCGCGTGAACGCCGCGCGCGCCGTGGAGAGCGCGATGCCTTCGCTGAGCGTGAATGATGTAACCACCACCGAAGGTTCCGCGGGCGCACCGGGCGCGGCGACCTTCACCGTCACGCTGTCCGCTGCGACCGTGCGCGATGTCACGGTGGACTGGAACACCACAAACGGCACCGCGCTCGCAGGCACGAATTTCACGGCGGCAAACGGCACGCTCACGCTCCCCGCGGGCACGACGAGCGCGCAGGTCAGCGTGAACCTCATCGGAGGCGTCCTCGGACAGCCGTCGGTGAATTTTTTCCTGCATATCGCCAACGCGACGAATGCGACCATTTTTCGCTCGAACGGCAAAGGCACCATCACCGCCCTCGACAGCGACCGCGACGGGATGCCCGACTATTGGGAAATCGCGAACGGTTTCGACAAAATGGATCTGACCGACGCCGCGCTCGACGCCGACAACGACGGCCTCACGAACGTCCAGGAATTTCTTGGCGGCACCAATCCGCGCGACGCCACCGACCCCACGCGCATTCTCAGCACGCGGATGAGCGGCAGCGATTTTTTCTTCACCTTCAAGTCCGTCGCGGGTCACACGTATCGCATCGAGTACAAAGACCAGCTCACCGACCCCGCATGGCAGCCGCTCGGCACGGATATCCCCGGCACCGGCACGCCCATCGAAATCCCCGACCCCGGGATCATCGCCGTGCAGCCGTCGCGCTTCTACCGCGCGCGAGTGCTGCCGCAGCCGTGATGCGGCAAAGCTGATGCATCCAAATCGCGACGCCGGAAAACGGTAGCTTCCGGGCAGAACGCGCGAATGGCGTGCTCCACCCTGAAGCCGCCATCCGCGCGCCACGGAACTCCGCCCATCCTCATCTGGATATTGTCGAGCGGACGGATGAACACGGTGATTTCCCTTGAGCGCCACCGCTGGCGCGACGATCCTTCCCGCATGTTCACACGGCTCTGGTTCATCGTCCTGCTGTTCGTCGCCGGCCCGCTCCTCGCGGCGGATGAAACCCCCGCCACGTCCGGCGCGCCCGCGCCCGCAGGCCCCGTGTTCATCATCCCGCTCCACGGTACCGTCAGCGACCCGCAGTTCTTCTTTCTCCGCCGCGCGCTCAAGGAGGCGCAACGCGCCCACGCAAGCGCCGTGATTCTCGACGTGGACACATTCGGAGGAAGTGTGCTTTCCGCCATGGACGAGATGGACGCGCTGCTCACCACGCGCATCCCCACCATCGCCTTTGTGAACACCAAGGCGATCTCCGCCGGCTCCATGATTTCGCTCGCGGCAAAGCGCATCTACATGCACCCGAACGCAGTCATCGGCGCATCCGCGGTCGTGGACGGAACCGGACAGGACTTGCAAAAGACAATGCTGGAAAAGGAAACCTCGATGCTCGTCGCCAAGGTGCGCGGTGCGGCAAAGGCGGGCGGCCATCCGGAAGATGTCGCCGAGGCTTTTGTGAGAAAGGAGAGCGAGGTGAAGCGCGGCGACTTCGTCGTGGATTCCAAGGAAACGCTGCTCACGCTCAACACCCCCGACGCAACGAAACTGTACGAAGGACGGCCGCTGCTCGCCATCGGCACGGCTGAAACCGTCGAGGAAGTGATGAAGGCCGCCGGTCTTACCGGCACCGTCCGCCGCATCGAGCCGACCGGCTTTGAGTCCATCGCATACTGGCTCAAGATGTTTACGCCGCTGCTGCTCATCGGCGGCGGCATCTGCGCATACATCGAGTTCAAGATGCCGGGGTTTGGGATCTTTGGCATCGGTTCGGTCATCTTCTTCGGGCTCTTTTTCTCCAGCTACTTCATCGCAGGCCTCGCGGGCTGGGAGGCGGTCATCGTCTTCGTGATCGGCCTCCTGCTCGTGCTCGGCGAACTTTTCCTCCACCCGGGCACGATGATCCCCGGCCTCATCGGCGTGCTGCTCATGTTCGGCTCGCTCGTGTGGGCGATGGTGGATCATTGGCCCGGCACGCCGGCGCTCCCCACGTCCGAAGAACTCCGGCAGCCGATGCTCAATCTCATCATCGCGATCCTCGGCGGCAGCGTGCTCATCGCGGTGCTCGCGAAATTCCTGCCGAAGACCTCGATCTTCCGCCACTTCGTGCTCGCGACCTCATCCGCCAGCGGCCCCGCCGTGACCGTGCCCGTCGTGAATTTCGAATTGCACGTCGGCGACACCGGCGTCGCCGCGACCACGCTGCGGCCCTCGGGCAAGGCGACCTTCCGCGGCGACGCGCACGACGTGACGGCCGACGGCGACTTCATCACGCAAGGCACAGGCGTGCGCGTGGTGAGCGTGGACGGGATGCGCGTGGTGGTGGAGAGGGTATGATACCATGTTTCACAATTGAGGTGACAGGGTTTGCCGGAGACACGCAGCGTAGAAACAACAATAGCCGAGGGTGACGAGTCTTCGAGGAACCCACGGATCGCGCACAGACCGATCGCGCCACGTAGCGGCGCAACCGACGCCGCACGCACAGCGTCGTTGAGCGGCTCCGCGGCTGTCTTGCATTTGCGATGCAGCATGGGTTCCTCGCGGACTCGTCAGCTAGATGCGCGAGCTGTTTCCCGGCACGTAGGCGGCCCAGTAGCCGCCGGTGCCCTCGTCGCCTCCGCGTCCGACGCGCGCACCTTTTGAATGCACGTTCACAATGACGTGGTGCACGACTTCGTGCGCGGACGGCATGATTTCGTAGCCCAGCACCCATTTGTCCTCGGCGAGCGTGGTCTCCACGGTCGCGACTTGGTAAGGCATCACGCCCTCGGCCTTGATTTTGAACGGCTGCTTGATCTGCTTCGCACCGATGATGAGCGGCTTTTCTTCTGCGCCGCCCGCAGCCGTCGTCGAGGGCCACGTTCGCTTGTCTATGAATTTCTGCGCACTGTCAGCGAGCGCACCCCCGAAGGCTGGATCGACCTCAGCCGAGCCCATTGGGCCGGAGTCGAAAACCGCAACCACTGGCGGCGCGACGCCACCCTCGGCGAAGACCGCCCCCGCCTCCAATCAGGCCGCGCCCTGATGAACCTCGCCCTGCTGCGCAGCAGCGAGCCCGACGAAGACTGGCTGCCTGCCAAAACCGAACGCCTCGCCGCCCACCCCACCTCCGCCCTCGCCCTGTTGCGAACGCGCCTATGACTCAAAACCAAAAGCCCTGGCTCATCGAAAGACTCCCGGAACAATCCCGGGCCCTTTCCCCTGAGGATACGCATTGTGAGGAAGAGTGTCGCCGGCGTCTGTTCATCGAAGCCCGGGACACCCTCAGGCGAATCCTCGTCCCGGCGTTGACGGCCAAGGAGTTCCTGCTTCGCGGCCGCGAATTGAGGCTCGCCCTGAGCAAGGCTCCGCGGAAGCGAAAACGCCAAGTCCGGGCATTTCAGCGGAGAACGAACGCTCATTAAGTTAATGCGTATGCCCCAACGGGGCGGATTTCATTCCGCCCGTGATCCGGTGGCTCGCGCCACCGGCTAATTTCCATCGGCCCTCCGGGCCGTAAACCAATATCGCAAGTTTCCACAAAAGCAGATTTCCTTTCGACATTCGTCCTCCGTCATTCGTCACTTCAAATCCACTCACCATGACCGCCCTCTCCCACGTCGCGCCCGAAGGCACGAACCTCACACCTGACCAAATCCGCGCCTTCATCGCGAAGGCGTGCCCGCCCGATGAATTCCGCGGGAAGAAAGTGCTGCTCATCGTCCCCGACAGCACGCGCACGTGCCCTCTCGATCAGATGTTTGCCGGCGTCTTCGATCAGATTTCCGGCGCGACCTCGGCGCTCGACGTGATGATCGCGC
>BJFP01000146.1:0-3973 GCA_014189875.1 Verrucomicrobiota bacterium
CAACACATCGGACACATCGGAAGCGCTGGCCGTGGAGACGAGGGACGCGAGCGCGAGCATCCACACGCGGGATTTCATGAAGGGAATCATATCCGAAATGATGCCCCGAACGCCGCGCCGCGCAATGAAACTGTTCGTTATTTCCGCCCATGCACCGCCCGCCGACGCGGTGATCCGTCTTTCCATTTGCATCGCGCCGCGCATCGTCCATTCTCCGCGCCCGAAATGATTCGCTCCATCTGGATCGCCGCTGCTTCCCTGTTCCTCGTTCACTCCGCATTCGCGCAGCCGAATGAAATCCGAAAATCAATCTGCCGGATCAACAACACCGCGCAAGAATTCAACTACCGCGTGCCGTGGCTGCCAGGGCAGATGAGCGGCGGCAGCGGCACGGGCTGGGTCGTGAAGGCGAACCGGCTGATGACGAACGCGCACGTTGTCTCAAATGCGAAGCTGCTCACCGTCGAGAAGGAGAACGATCCGAAGAAGTACGTGGCGACCGTGGAATTCATCGCGCACGACTGCGACCTCGCCCAACTCAAGGTGGAGGATCCCGATTTTTGGAAGGACACGAAGCCGCTCGATCTCGGCCCGGTGCCGGAAATCGAGAGCAGCGTGTCAGTGTACGGATACCCGATCGGCGGCGAGCGCATGAGCGTGACGAAGGGAATCGTGTCGCGGATTGATTTCCGCACCTACGCGCACTCAGTGATGGATTCGCACCTGTGCATCCAGATTGATGCGGCGATCAATCCGGGCAATTCCGGCGGCCCCGTGATGCAGCAGGGAAAAGTCGTCGGCGTCGCATTCCAAGGACTCGGCGGCGCGGACGCGCAGTGCAGCAGGGAAAAGTCGTCGGCGTCGCATTCCAAGGACTCGGCGGCGCGGACGCGCAGAATGTGGGCTACATGATCCCGACGCCGGTGATCGGCCACTTTCTGAAGGACATCGCAGACGGCCACTACGACCGCTACATGGACCTGAGCATCGCCACTTTTCCGCTGATGAATGCCGCGCACCGCCGCGCGCTCGGCCTGCCGGAAGACGACCGCGGCCTCGCCGTGACGACCGTCGGAAGCGCGAGCGTGTGCGCTGGAAAATTGCGCTCGGGCGATGTGCTGCTGAGAATTGACGGCCTCGACATCCAGAGCGACGGCATGGTGCAACTCGAAGGCGAACGCATGCAAATGGCCGAGGTCGCGGAGAGAAAATACAAGGGCGACAAGGTGAAATTCGAAGTGTGGCGCGACAGGAAACTCGTCACGGAGGAAGTGACCTTCGAGCGTGCGTGGCCCTACACGCACCAGGCGACGAGCTACGAACCGCCGAAGTATGTCGTGTTCGGCGGGCTGCTCTTCCAGCCGATGAACCGGAACCTCGTCGCAACGTATCAGTTCGCGAACCTGCGCGTCTTCCACCACTTCGCACACTTCATCGAGGAGGAGCTCTACAAGGAGCGCGACGAGGTGATCGTGCTCACCGCGCTGCTACCCGATCCGATCAACACCTACCTCGACGAATTCCGCGAGGGCATCATCCGCAAAGTGAACGGCACGGCGATCCGCAACGTGAAGGAACTCGCCGCCGCATTCACAAAACAGGCGGACGAATATGTGATCGAATTCGAGGGCCACGGCCGCCCGCTCGTGCTCCAGCGCACGGACCTCGAAGCCGCGCGCGCGCGAATCCGCCAGCGCTACAACGTGCTCACCGAGCAGTTCCTCGGGGAAGACGCGACGAAAGAGGCACGCTGAACATGAACTTTCGCACCCGACTTTCCATGCACCGCACCGCACTCCTCATCACACTTGCATTCGTCGCATCCGGCATCGCCTCCGCTGCGGAAAAGCTGAGCGTCGTCCGCGTCAACGTCACCACGCAATCGTGGGATTTCCACCGTCCTTGGGGCAAGCGGCAGCCGTTCACGCGGCGTGCGATCGGCGCTGTCCTGCCGGGGAATCGCGTGCTCGTGACGGCCGACCTCGTTGCAAATCTCACGTATCTCGAACTCGAAAATCCCGAGGGCGGACGCAAGGTTCCCGCGACCCTCGAGGCCGTGGACTACGAGGCAAATCTCGCGCTGCTGAAGACCGCTGCCGACGACGATCTGCTCACCGGCGCACCCGGCCTGCAGATCACCGAGAGCCGCATCGGCGATCAGCTCAGCGTGTGGCAGCTCGAAAACAACGGACGCCTCCTCGTGACGACAGGCCCGATGACCACCGCGGAAATGGCCGCATATCCAGTGGACGGCGGATTCCTCATCTACCGCGCGACCATGCAGATCCAGGGCCGCGATAACAGCTTCACACTGCCCGTCGTGAAAGGCGGCAAGCTCACCGGAATCCTGATGAGCTACGACGCGCAGTCCACGAACGCGAACATCATCCCCGCTCCGGTCATCCAGCATTTCCTGAAGGACGTCGCGAGCGGCCATTACGCGGGCTTTCCGCGCATCAGCTACGCATTCAGCCCCACCCGTGATCCTGCTCTGCGCCGCTACGCGAAAATCCCCGACGATGTCACCGGTGGCGTTTACATCACCGAAGTGCTCAAGGACGGCCCCGCCGCAAAGGCCAGCCTGCAAAAGGGCGACGTGCTCCTCCGTGTGGATGACTTCGCGGTCGATCAGGACGGCAACTTCGACGACCCCACGTACGGAAAAATCCCCGTCGCGCATTTGTTCAATGTGCATCACTTCGTCGGCGACAAGGTGAACCTGCAAATCCTCCGGGCCGGCGAGCGCAAATCGCTCAATGCGAGCCTCGCGCACCGCGCGCCGTCGAGCTACGTGAGCGATCCCTACATCATTGACCGCCGTCCGCGCTTCGTGATCGTCGGCGGGCTCATCCTCCAGGAACTTTCGCGGCAATACCTCAAGGACTTCGGCAACGACTGGGCACGCCGCGCACCCGAGCGGCTCATCTACTGGGATCGCTTCCAGAACGAGCTTTTCGCCGACGGCCCGCGCAAGCTCGTCTTCCTCAGCCGAGTTTTGCCGACCTCCGCGACCGTCGGCTACGAGGAACTGAACCATCTGCTCGTCACAAAAATCAACGGCATCGCGATCCAGTCGCTCGATGATGTGCCGAAGGCTCTGGAGAAGCCCGTGGACGGGTTTCACAAAATTGAATTCGAGGAGGATCCGAAGACGATCTACCTCGATGCGGCGGAGATTCAGAAGACAGAGCGTCAGGTGCAGATGCAGTACCGGCTGCCTTCGCTGAAGTTCCTTGAGTAGAGCCTGGAGGGCACTTTAAACGGCGGCGGTTCTTGAGGGCCAAAGGCCCGGCAACATGCCAGCCCAGGGCAACGCCTTGGGTTGTCGTCAACCAAACGATCAAAGCCCTGAAAGGGCGGCGCCATCATGGCACGCCCCTTAAGGGCTTTGTCTTTTTTGCGATGCTTCCCAGGGCGTTGCCTTGGGCTGGCATGGTTCGCACCTTTTATGCTCGAATCGCGCAGTCTGCAAAACAACCCCGTGCAAACTCCGAAACACACCTGACCGTGCTTGCATCGTCCAGCCGCATTCCCGTATCCCCCTCGCGATGCGCCAGTATCTCGAATTGCTTCGCCACGTGCAGGATCACGGACGCTTTAAGGCGGACCGCACGGGCACGGGTACGTTCAGCCTTTTCGGAGCACAGGCACGCTTCGATCTCACCGCCGGCTTCCCGCTGCTCACGACGAAAAAGGTCCACACGCGCAGCATCATTCACGAGCTGCTGTGGTTTTTGAAAGGCGAGACGAACACGCGCTACCTCCGTGAAAACGGAGTGACGATCTGGGACGAGTGGGCCGACGCCGAGGGCAATCTCGGCCGCGTGTACGGCGCGCAATGGCGCGACTGGCGCGGCGCGGACGGCAAGCATGTGGACCAGATCGCGAACCTCATCGCGCAGATCAAAAAAAATCCCGACAGCCGCCGCCTCATCGTGAGCGCATGGAATCCCGCGGAGATCGAAGGCATGGC
>BJFP01000146.1:4483-10032 GCA_014189875.1 Verrucomicrobiota bacterium
GCGATCGGTGTGGATGGAAAAATCCCCTGGCACCTGCCTGAGGACTTCAAGTGGTTCAAGCAACTCACGACCGGCGGCATCGTGCTCATGGGGCGGAAGACCTTCCTCAGCCTGCCGAAGCCGCTGCCAAACCGCACAAACGTCGTCTTCACACGCGCCCCGCGGTTGCTCGCGCGCGAACCGGAATTCATCGCGCGTTGCGGCGTGAAACCCGTCATCGGCCACTGGCCTGCGCGGCTGCGGCGCGGGCCGGCGCAGCTCGGGTTTGAAAAGATCGCGCAGCGCGAAGTATGGCTGGTGCGCAGTGTGGATCGCTTCCTCGCCGCGCTGAAAAAACACAGGCCGCAGCGCGAGGTGTTCGTCATCGGCGGCGCGCAGATTTACGAGCGGCTGCTTCCACTTTGCAGCGACCTGTATCTCACCGTCGTGCCGCGGATCGTCGAGGGCGATGCGTTCCTGCCGGAGTTCGAACACCAGTTCGATTTCGCGGACATCGCGCTGAAGACCGCGGACTTCGAGGTGAGGCATTACCGGCGCAAACAACCGTAGCCGCGCTTGTGAAAGCGCGGGCACTTTTTCCAAACCCGTGAAAAATGATCAGCCCGCGCTTTCATAAGCGCGGCTACATTCGTCATTCGTCATTTCACTCGATGCGCCTCGTCGCCTTCATCGCCAAAACCCTCGCGCGCCTCGACGCGCCCGCCATCGCGCCCGATCCCGCGCTGCCGCCAGTCGTGCTCGTGCACGGGATTTTTTCCTCGGGCGATGACATGGAGCGGATCGCGCGGCACCTGCGCTCGCTCGGGCGCGAAGTCTTCGTGCCCACGCTCACGCCGAACGGCGGCCACGCGCCGATCGAAGACCTTGCGGTGCAGCTTGCGAAATTCATCGCCTCGAAAATCCCGGACAGGCGCTTCGATCTCATCGGGTTCAGCATGGGCGGGCTGATCACGCGCCACTACCTCCAGCGCCTCGGCGGCATCGGAAAAATCGGGCGCTTCGTGACGATGGCGGCACCTCACCACGGCACGCACATGGCGCGGCTCGCAGGCCTTCCCGGCTGGCTGCAGATGCGGCCCGGCAGTGAATTTCTCCGCGATCTCGCACACGATGCGGAGATGCTGCGCGAGGTCCCGTTCACCAGTTTTTACACGCCGCTCGACACGATCATCGTTCCCTCCCGCAGCTCGGAGATGCCGCAGGCGCGCAATGTCCGCATGTGGGCCACGATCCATCCGTCGTTCATTTTGGAAAGGCGCTGCATCCGCGCGGTCGCGGCGGCATTGCGCAACTGATCCCGGTGCTCCCGGTCCAATGAAGATGCCGAAGATTGCGAACCGCGTGCCTCGGGTGGCGCGGGCGTCCCGCACGCGCCACCCGAAGCACACCATTCCGCTCGCACGCGAGTCGTGCGCTATGCCATCAGCGCCGCGACGTGCGCGGTCGCGGCGCTCGCGAGGCCGGTGAGGCTGTAGCCGCCTTCGACCATGCTCACCACGCGGCCTTGCGCGCTCTTTTCCGCGATCCCGCGGACGATGCCCGTGAGGTCGGCGAAGTCTGCATCGGTGAGCTTGAACTGCCCGAGCGGATCGCCCGCGCGCGAGTCGAAGCCTGCGCTGATCAGCACGAGTTCCGGGCGGAATTTTTCCATCGCGGGGATGAGCTTCCGCTCGAAGCACTCGAAGATTTCCGTGCGTCCGCTCCCCGCGGGCAGCGGGCAGTTCAGCGTCGTCCCCTTCCCTGCGCCCTCGCCCGTCTCTTCGGCGGGGCCGGTGCCGGGATACCACGGCGACTGGTGCGTGCTGAAAAAGAACACGCTGCCATCCGCGTAGAAAATATCCTGCGTGCCGTTGCCGTGATGCACGTCCCAATCCACGATCGCGACGCGCCCGATGCCGAGCCGCTTCTGCGCGTGACGCGCGGCGAGCGCGACATTGTTCACGACGCAAAATCCCATCCCGCGCGCCGCGCCCGCGTGGTGCCCCGGCGGACGCACGAGGCAGAATGCCGTCTTCGCATCGCCCTTCACCACGGCATCCGTCGCCGCGAGCACGCAGCCCACCGCAGCCATCGCCGCATCCCACGAATGCGCACCCACGCCGGTGTCGCCGGTGCTGAGCTGCGCGGCACCGGCGCGGATTTCGCGCTCTGCGAGATCGAGATACGGAGCGGTGTGGACGAGCAGCAGATCCTCGCGCTTCACCGCGCGGTGCGGGAGATCGCGCATCTTCGCGCGCAGGCCCGCTTTTTCCAGCGCGGCGAGCACGGCATCGTATCGCGCAGGCTGCTCGGGGTGCCCGGGGCCGGCGGCGTGTTTCCTGCATATTGCATCGGTGGAAAAGATCACGCTCCTAGCGCATCGCACCGTCGTGGCGAGGTCAACTCACGATGCACTGCGGATAAATTTATGCGGCGTCTTGACGCCGAAACAAAATCGTCACACGTTTCCGAAAGATGAGTGACGCCGATTCCAAGCTCCTGAAAGGTTCCCGCCTCTATCTGGAGTTTCTCGCCGAGCGGGAAGAAATCATGCGTCACAAATATTTCGAGAGCCAGAAGGCCGGCTACGACGTTGGATTTGAAAAAGCGCTGCTCGACTGGCTCGTGAAGCACCGCGCCGACTGGCGGCGCCAGCGCAAGGAGCAGCAGCACAGCGCGGCACCCGCATAGCACGGCCGCGGCACCTTTAAGCCGACCCTGCGAGGTCACAAGGACGCCAAAGATGAGCAAACAAAATCCACCAAGCCCCACCGCCCGCCTGCTGCTCGACGCAGCGGCCATCGAACGCGCACTGAAGCGCATCGCGCACGAAATCATCGAGCGCAATCCCGAGCCGGGACGGCTCGCCATCATCGGAATCCCCTCGCGCGGCGTCGTGGTCGCGGAACGCCTCGCCGCATTCGTGCAGCAGTTCGGCGGCAGCGGAGTGGAAACGGGCGTCGTGGACATCTCGATGCACCGCGACGACCTCGCGCGCCGCCCCGTGCCCGCCATCGTGCCGACGCGCCTGCCCTACGACCTCGAGAACCGCACGCTCATCCTCGCCGACGACGTGGCGTTCACCGGACGCACCTGCCGCGCCGCGATGGACGCGCTCGCGGACTTTGGCCGCCCGGCGAAAATCCAGTACGCCGTGCTCATTGACCGCGGCCACCGCGAGCTGCCCATCCGCGCGGACTACGTCGGAAAAAACGCCCCCACCTCGCTTATGGAGCGCGTCTATGTGCGATTCTCCGCGACGGACGGCACGCCCGATGACGCCGTGTGGCTCGACTCCACCCCCGGCTCCGCCACACACGAATGATCGCCTCCCTCACGCAAAACCAGCCCGCGTGGCACCGCAAGGATCTCATCTCCATCGCAGCCCTCAGCGCCGCGGAAATCACACAGCTCCTCGACACCGCGTCCGCATTCAAGGACGTCGGCACACGCGAGGTGAAAAAAGTCCCCGCGCTGCGCGGCAAGACGCTGGTGAATTTTTTCGTCGAGCCGAGCACGCGCACGCGGGCGTCGTTCGAGCTCGCCGCATTCCGCCTCAGCGCGGACGTGATCAATATTTCCGCCAGCACCTCGAGCCTCACGAAAGGCGAGACGCTGAAGGACACCGCAAAGAATCTCGAAGCGCTGCTCGCGGACATCATCGTGCTCCGGCACAGCAGCGCGGGCGCGGCGCAATTCCTCGCCGAGCGGCTGGATGCCAGCGTGATCAATGGCGGCGACGGCGCGCACGAGCATCCCACACAGGCGCTGCTGGACACTTTCACCATCCGCGAAAAGAAGGGCAAGATCGCCGGCCTGCACATCGCGATCATCGGCGACATTTTGTTCAGCCGCGTCGCCCGGTCGAACATCCACGCGCTCATCAAGCTCGGCGCGCGCGTGACCCTGTGCGGCCCGCCCACACTCGTGCCGCGCTCGTTCGAATCGCTCGGCGTGGAGATCACGCACGACCTCGACGCGCTGCTGCCGCAGGTGGACGTGGTGAACCTCCTGCGCATCCAGCACGAGCGGCAGCGGAAGGAATATTTCCCGAGCCTCGGCGAATACACCGCCTTCTTCGGCCTCACGAAACAGCGCGCCGCACGCCTGCGCGATGACGCGCTCATCATGCACCCCGGCCCCGTGAACCGCGGCGTGGAAATTGACAGCGACATCGCCGACAGCAGCCGCAGCGTGATCCTCGATCAGGTCACCAACGGCCTCGCCGTCCGCATGGCCGTCCTCTTCCTCTGCGCCAGCGCGCGAGCTTCCTAAATGACCACCACCCTCATCACGAACGGCCACATCATTGACCCGGCCAACCGCATTGACCGCGTCGGCGACATCTACATCACCGGCGGAAAAATCGCGAAGCTCGACTTCGACGCCACACTGCGGAAGCACCCGGACGACCTCGATGTGATTGACGCCAGCGGCCTCATCGTCGCCCCCGGCCTCATCGACATCCACGTCCATTTCCGCGAGCCGGGCCAGTCGGCGAAGGAGACCATCGCCACGGGCGCGAAGTGCGCGGCGGCGGGCGGCTTCACGACGGTCGTCTGCATGCCGAACACCTCGCCACCGGTGGACACCCCAAGCGTGGTCGCCTGGATTTTGGAAAAGGCGCGAGTGGAAGCGTGCGTGAACGTCCTGCCGACCGGCGCGATCACGAAAGGGCTTGCGGGCGAGGAACTCGCGCCCATCGGTTCGCTGCATAAGGCCGGCGTCGTCGCGCTCACGGATGACGGGCATTGCGTGCAGAGCCACGAGGTCATGCGCCGCGCGTGCGAATATGCGCGCATGTTCGGCCTCGTGATCATGGACCATTGCCAGGACTACAATCTCGTCGGCAAAGGCGTGATGCACGAAGGGCGCGTGAGTGCGGAACTCGGGCTGCCAGGCTGGCCGGCGATCGGCGAGGAAATCATCGTCGCGCGGAATGCGCTGCTCGCGGAACTCACCGGCACGCCGATCCACTGCCAGCACCTCAGCGCCGCGGGCAGCGTCGGAATTTTGCGCCGCTCGCGCGCTCGTGGCGTCCCGCTCAGCGGCGAGATTTGCCCGCACCACATCGCGCTCACGGACGAGTCGGTGCGCGGCTTCGACACGAACTTCAAGATGAACCCGCCGCTGCGTTCGCAGGAGCACGTCGAGGCGCTCATCGAGGGAGTCGCGGACGGCACGATCACGATCCTCGGCAGCGATCACGCGCCGCATTGCAGCTTTGAAAAGGAGGTCGAGTTTGATCTCGCGCCCTTCGGCATCCTCGGCCTCGAAACGGAACTCGGGCTCTTCCTCGACATCCTCGTGCACGAGCGAAAGGCGATCTCGCTCGCACGCCTGATCGAACTTTTCACGGCGAATCCCGCAAAGCTCCTCGGCCTCGACCGCGGCACGCTGAGCGTCGGCGCGATCGCCGACGTGACGCTCATCAACCCCGGTCTCGAATGGACGGTGGACAAGGAGCAGAGCTTCTCGCGCAGCCGCAACACGCCATTCCACGGACGGGAAGTGAAAGGGCGCGCAGTGCGCACGATCGTCGGCGGAAGGACGGTCTGGTCGCTGTAGCC
>BJFP01000147.1 GCA_014189875.1 Verrucomicrobiota bacterium
CCGAGGTGGCGCGCAGACATGCGAGGAATTCCTTGTTGCCCTCTCCGCCGAGGATTGGGGATTCGATGTGGCCACACCATTCGAGCTTTACGACGGTGCCATCGGCGCACGGAGCGGCCGGCATTTTCTCCACAAAGTCGCGGATGCGCGCGACCGCCGCCTCGTGCAGCAGCGGGTCGCGCACGATCCCGCCGCGGCCTACTTCCTCCCGGCGGAGTTCGAACTGCGGCTTGATGAGCGGGACGATCACGCCGCCACTCGTAAGCAGGCGGAGCGCGGGCGGCAAGATGAGCGTGAGTGAAATGAACGAGACATCCGCGACGGCGAGCGCGATGGGATCGGGAATGTCGTCGCGCGTGAGATTCCGCGCGTTCAGCTTTTCGCGGACGACCACGCGCGGATCACTGCGGATTTTCCAATCGAGCTGCGAGTGGCCGACATCAATCGCCCACACGTTCGCCGCGCCGTGCTGCAGCAGGCAGTCCGTGAAGCCGCCCGTGCTCGCGCCGATGTCGAGGCACGTGAGGCCGGTGGGATTGATGGCGAAATGCGCGAGCGCCGCCTCCAGCTTGAACCCGCCGCGCCCGACGTAGCGCTCGGGCACGGCGACCTCGACCACGGCATCCTCGGTGAACTCGCGGCTCGCCTTGTCCGCGACATGCCCGCCCACGCGCACCTGTCCCGCCATGATTGCACGCCGCGCCTTCTCACGGCTCTCGAAGAGGCCGCGCGTGACGAGGAGTTGGTCGAGACGGGATTTCAAATTGCAGTTTCGGGATTTCGGATTGCGGATTGGAGCACGCAAAGCCAACAACAATCCGCAATCTCCAATCCGCAATCCGCAATCACAACATGGCCGACGATAACCTCCGCGACGCAATCAAGACGATGATGGTCGAGAGCCTCATGCTCAAAGTGACGAAGGACGAGATCCGCGACGACATGCCGCTCTTCGGCCCCGAGGGCCTCGGCCTCGACTCGATTGACGCACTCGAACTCGTCGTCGGCCTGGAGAAACACTTCGGCGTGAAAGTCCCGAATTCCGAAGCCGCCAAGCAGGCGCTCGCGTCGGTGAATGCGCTGCACGACTACGTGATCGCGAACCGGCCGGAGTAGCACCTAGGGTTTAGCTGCGTTGTTCCTTCGGCTTTGTGACACCGAGCCAACGCAGCAAAGCATCCTCCACGCTCTGAAGTTGTGCAGGAGTGAGGACGCCCAGGCGACGCATGAAATACTTGGGTGGAAACGCCTGGATGCCCTGCGCCAGGAACGCACCCTCACCGAGAAATCCTGCGCCAACGACGACCTCAAACTGTGAGCCGCGTGTGGATGTGGTGTGCGGGATGACACCGATGAGCGCACGGTCTGCATCGGCGTAGTGCACGCTGATGACGAGTGCGGGCCGGACTTTCGCGACCGTGCCAAAATCCACCTGCCAGACCTCCCCGCGCTCAGGCACGCCGCGCCTCCTCCTCGTCCAGCGCGCGGAAAGACGCTGCCGCAAGTGCGGCATAATCGTCGTCGGTCAGGTCGTCGGACATCGGAACGTGCTCGACGATATGGCGACGGAGCTCGACGCGCTCGGACGGAGAGAGGTGTTTGACCTCATCAATGATGTGTGCGACTGCGGCGGTCATGCAGTAATGGTATCAAAAGGCGGTGGCTTGACAAACATGGTTTTCAGAACGCGCTCGAACTTATTGGCGGAAGAGCCTGATCGCTGCTTTTGAATAGTGCCATTCGGAAACAAAATCGAACGAGACTGCTTCGTGAAATGCAACAATCGTCCAATATGCGAGCTGATAACTAGTCTTGGAAATCTTATGACGGAAAGTGCGCTGCGCGAGAAAAGCGGCAGGCCATCCGCCAAGAAGCTCGGCGAGATGCAGCGTTGATTCTGGCGTCCTCCAGCCGTCGGACTCGGCCCGCCGCTTGTCGCGCCAATAGAGCCAAAAGGTGAGGCCGGAAACAGCTGCGAGATAGCCAAAGATAAGGCGCGGATCAAAAGACCGAGCCAGTCGTATGCTGGCCAAGGATGGGAATACGAGCAAGGCGACGAGAAGAATCACATTAACGATGGAAGGGTGCTTCTGCCTCTGTTTCTGAAAGCGCGTCTTCACCGGAAAGGATTCTCTGAGCGGCCTGACAGGATCGAGCGTTCCAAGTTACTCCCGATTCACCGCATCAATCACGCTCCGCAGCCGGCCGAAATTTCTGCGGCGTGGCTGGAAGACGAGGCGGGGCAGGTGCGCGATATCGGGCTCGCTGGATTCCTCGGGCAGCGCGGCACTTTGCACGAACTTTCCGCTCGCGAGCACGTCGTCGAACTCCGTGTCCATTTTCTCCACGAGCTTCTGCGAGAGCGGATGCTGGAGCCGGATCACGAGCTTGCCGCCGACCCAGCGCGAGCTGTGGTAGTTTGAGTAAAAATGCGCGATGTGCTCGACGGCGCACTCGACGGTTTCGCAGTGGTGCAGGAAATTGAAATCGTCCTCCGAGACGAGGCCGAGCTTCAGCAGATGGCCGCGGAGAAATGCCAGCCACGTCTGCCAGTACGTGCCGCCGGGCTTGTCCACGAGCACGAATGGGAAGATGCGCGCCTTGCCCGTCTGCATGAGCGTGAGCACCTCGAAGCCTTCGTCCATCGTGCCGAAGCCGCCGGGGAAAAGCGCGATGGCGTGCGTCTCCTTCACGAAGTTCAGCTTGCGGGTGAAGAAATAATTGAAGTTCATCAGCTTCTTGTCGCCGTCGATCGTCTGGTTTGCAGACTGCTCGAAGGGCAGCCGGATGTTCAGCCCGAAGCTGTGCTCGCGGCCTGCGCCACGCTGCGCTGCACCCATGATGCCGCCGCCGCCGCCGGTCACGATCATGTAGCCGCGCTCGCGCATCTGGCGTCCAAATTTTTCCGCTGCTTTGAATTCCTCCGCATCCTCCGAGGTGCGCGCGCTGCCGAAGACGGCGACCTTCCTGCGCTCACGGTACGGCGCAAAGACGCGGCTCGCAAAGCGCAGCTCTTTCAGTGCGCGGTTGAGCATTTTCAAATCGGCCACGCTCGTCCGGTCGCGTGCCATTTTCAGCGCGGTGACGATCATTTCTTCGATCAGCTCGCGCGGCTTCTCCATCTGGATCTCGTCCACGAGTTCGCGGATTTTTTGGTCGAGCCGCGGGTCGCCGATGGAGTTGCTGCGGATGGGCCGGTTGCTAGCGCCGGCGTTGGGATCTTGCATGGGAAATGTGTGGGCTGCCCTTGTAGCCTAGCAGCCCGCGGGCCGATTGCGCGCTGGAAAAATATCACACCTCAAACATCCAGATTGACGCCACGCCGAATCAAAGATCCAGCACGGTGAGCACGCGGTGTTTCAACGCGGGCGTCTGGTCGTGGCGAAATGCGGCGGCGATGGTCTTCGCATCGCCTGCGGTGATCAATGCGAACATGACCTGATGCTCCACCGAGCGATCCAGTTCGCCCGTGATGCGGTGCAGCAGCGCGGGCGTGGCATCCGTCGTCGGCTTCATCGCGAGCGCATTGCCGGCGGCGTGTGCGATGCTCACGTCCTTATGGCCATTGCGTCTGTGGCAGCAATAGAGCCGTCCGTTCGGATGCGCGAATGGCCCATGCATGTCCGCCGCATTCCCCGAGTAGTCGAATCCGCTCATGAGCATCTCACGCTTGTCCGCCACGCCGCTGCCCGTTGTGTCCGTGAGTTTCCACAGGCCCGGTGGCGACATCATGTAGAGCGAGCCATCCAGCCATGCGGCACCCTGCGGGAAGGTCATCTTGTCCGCGAAAGTTACACCGTGCTGCGGGTGCATCCTTTGGGTGGTGGGACAGCCCGTCCCGGCTGTCCACACACTTGCGACCAAGACAGCCGAGACGGGCTGTCCTACCACGACAGGCGAGACGCCCATCCTACACCCGCAGATCCGCTGCTACCGCTGCAACTGATCCTGCAGGAATTTCACGACCTGCCGGATTTTTTCATCCGTGCCGATGCGATCCTTCACGAGCCGGTGCGCGTGCAGCACGGTGCCGTGGTCGCGTCCGCCGAATGCGTCGCCGATTTCCATGAGCGAGGACTTCGTGAGTTCGCGCGCGATGTACATCGCGATCTGCCTCGGGAACGCGATGTTCTTCGGGCGGCGCTTGCTCGTCATGTCGGCGATGCGCACGTCGAAATGCTCGGCCACGCGCTTCTGGATGTTGTCAATGCTCACGCTGCGGCGCGCCTCCTCCTGCAAGAGATCCTTCAGCAGCATCTCCACGCGCTCCTGCGACAGCGGGCCGCCGCTGAGCGAGATGAACGACGCCACGCGCATGAGCGCGCCTTCGAGCCGGCGGATGTTTGTGCGGATGCGCTGTGCGAGAAATTCAATCAGCGCGGGCTCGATCTTCACGCCGAGCGCGGCGGCCTTCTTTTGCAAAATCGCGGTGCGCGTCTCCACATCCGGCGGTTGCAGCTCGGCGGCCATGCCCCATTCAAAACGCGAGACGAGGCGCGGCTCGAGGTTGTTGATCTCCGCGGGCGGCCGGTCGGAGGTGAGGACGATCTGCTTGTGGCCGTCGAAAAGCGTGTTGAACGTGTGGAAAAATTCCTCCTGCGAGCGTTCCTTGCCGGCGAGGAACTGGATGTCGTCAATGAGCAGCACGTCCACCTGGCGGTAGCGCTTGCGGAATTTTACGAGCGTGCCGTTCTGGATCGCGTCAATGAACTCGTTCGTGAACTTCTCGCTCGTGACGTAGGAAACTTTCGCACCCTTGCGGTTCGCGAGGACATGCTGGCCGATGGCGTGCATGAGGTGTGTTTTCCCGAGTCCCACTCCGCCGTAGAAAAAGAGCGGGTTGTAAACTTTTCCCGGCGTCTTCGCGACGGCGCTGCACGCGGCGTGCGCAAACTGGTTGTTCGCGCCGACGACGAACGTCTCAAATGTGTTGCGCGGGTTCATGCCGTTTGCGACGGCCTTTTCCTCGATCTCCGCCTCGGTCGCCGGCGCGGGCACGGGTGCGCGGTGCACCTCGGGCTCGGGCATGGCGGCGGCGCCGTCGCACACGAAGCGCACTTCGAGATCGCCTTTCGCGACGAGCAGGATCGCGGCGCGCAGCGAGCCGATGTAGTTGTCCTCGATCCAGTAGCGGTAGATGTCGTTCGGGACCTTCAGCGTGATGTGCTGGCCGTTGATTTCCACAGGCTCGACGGCCTTGAACCAACGATCGAAAACTTCGTCCGAAACCTCCGAGCGGAGTGCGGTCGAAATTTTGTCCCAGAGGGACTTGAGAAGGGACGGATTCGGATTTTTATCCATAGGCAAGACGGAGGGGAGAGTTTTAGAGAATTGCTGCGGTCAGCAGCGAGAATGCCGCAGATTGCGACGGGTCCGAGACATTTTTGCGTTCCACAAAAATCCGATGGGAATTGTGGTTTGACGCCGTAAGTCCCTGTGAAAATGAGGTTTCAGAATGCGCTTCCTGTGGAACGCAGATATTTACTTTCTCCCGGCGCGAAATCCCTGCGGACTTCCGTGACGAAGGCGTTACTGATTTGCGTGGATATGAAATGCGGGAGTTGCTCACAAGTTATTCACACCGCATTCGTTTTCGTCCGCAGGTGCGGTCGGAGTCTGAAAACCACGCGCTCCGATGCCAAGATTTTTCATGCAAAACGCCGAACATTTTTCCGCAAAAAAGTCTTGCTGTGCGCGAGCGCGGAAATTTTCCGAGGGGCGACAGTGGAAGGTGACGAAAAAGTGTCGTGTTTATGCCGCTTCCAAGGCGATCACAAAGTGCCAAAAAATCAGCATGAAGCTGGAAGCCTGTGTCCATGAGGGGTTCAGGGCTGCGCATCTTTTTCCGCCGTGTCCGCGATCCGGCCTGCCGGCGTGCGGAAGCACAGGGCAGTCGCCGTCGTGACGATCGTGCCGGCCAATATCCACCATGGAAATTCGAGCGTCGGCATCCATGCGGCGCGCGGCAGTCCTTTGAGGCCAAACATCGCCGCGACGGAGGCGTCGAGTCCGCTCAGATACATCACCGCGAGGAAACCCGCGGCCATCGCGGCGAGGTTGCCGGCTTCGCTCCCGCGGCCGCGCGTGAAGAGGCCCACGAGAAACACGCCGAGCAGTGAGCCGTAGGTGTAGCCGAAAATTCCGAGGATGATCGGGATGATGCGCAGCTTCGGATTCATCGTGCTCACCCACGCGGTCGCGAGGCCGACTGTGATGAGCAGCACCGCGAAGAGCAGCGTGCCGAAACGGAACACGCGCACGCGACCGGCCTCCGTCTTCGGCTCGCCAAACCAGCGGAAGTGAAAGTCGCGCACGTACGAGGTTGCGAGCGAATTCAGAGCGGTGCTCAGCGAGCCCATCGTGGTCGCGAGCACGCCCGCAAGCACGAGCCCGCGCAGACCACCGGGCATCGCCGTGAGGATGAAATGCGGGAAGGCTTTGTTCGGGATGATTGCGCCCTCCGCGTTGCGCGGCAGCAGCGGATCCGTGGCCGCGCCGTAGTACACCGCGAGCAGGATGCCGATGCTCAGCACGCACATTTGGATCGGGATGTCCGCGAGCCCGCTCACGATGGTCGCGAATGCGCTCTGGTGTTTGTTTTTCGCAGTGAGCATCCGCTGCACCATGTCCTGATCCGTGCCGTGCGTGGCGAGGGTCACGAAGGTCGAGCCGAGGAACGCGGCCCACAGCGTGTATTCCTGTTCGAGGACGTGCTTCACATTTCCCCAGAATCCGAGGCCCGCCTGCGTGCCCGAATCGAACACCTTTGCGCCGAGCAGGTGCTCCTTCGCCACATCCCATCCGCCGACGTGGGTGATCAGATAGTGCAGCGAAAAGGCGAGCGCGCACACGAGCACGACGATCTGCAGCACGTCCGTCCAGATCACCGCGCGGATGCCGCCGATGGTCGTGTAGATCGCCGTCGCCACGGCGACAAATGCGAGCGCGCCGCCCGTAAGCCAGAATTCGCGCAGTGGCGTCGCCGCGGCGCCGGGATGCGCGAGATTCCAGATCATCACGAGCACGACCGTGGGCACCCACAGCCGCGCGCCGCTCGCGAGCAGCCGCGTGACGAGGAATACCGCCGACGCCGCGCGCCGCGTGCGCGGGCCGAAGCGCGTCCCGAGGAACTCGTAAATGCTCACCACGCCGTGCCGGTAAAACGCCGGAATGAACACCGCGCTCACCACGACGCGCGCGAGCAGGTAGCCGATGATGAGCTGGAGGTAGGTGTAGTTCCTCAGCGCGAAACCCTCGCCCGGCGCCCCAAAAAATGTGCCCGCGGAAATCTCCGCTGCGAGGATGCTCGCAAGCACCGCCCACCACGCAATCTGCCGCCCTCCGAGCGCAAAGCCCTCGACGGATTTCTCCCCGCGGCTCATCCAAAGCCCGATCCCGATCACGAGCGCGAAGTACGCGACGATGACGACAGCGTCGAGGATGAGGGCGGTGGTCATCGGAAAGTTCTCAGTTCTCAGTATTCAGACTGCGACGTGTGGAAAAATCTGGGCACTGGGCACAGGGCGCTGAGCAATTTCCGATTACGCCCGCGCGGGATCGACGACTGCGGCGGCGATCGCGCGTTGCAGCACCTTCGAGTTCCGCCCGCTTGTGTCGTATTTTTTCCGTCGCTCGGGCGGGAGCTCGTCAGGCGAGACTTCGGTGTAGCCGCCCTTCTGCTGGAAATAATTAAACGCCTGAGTCGAGAGCGCGAAGATGTGCTTCATGCCGCGCTGCGCGGCGAGCTGTTCGGCGAAGGCCATCAGCTTGCGGCCGAAGCCCTGGCCTTCGTGGCTCTTTGCGACGTAGAGGCAGGCGAGTTCGGACTTCTGCGCCTCGGGGTAGTCGTGCACGGCGACGCACGCGACGAGCTGGCGATCGATCTCGAGCACCCAGTAGTCGTCGAGCTGCGAGAGCAGATCGGCGCGCGTGCGCTTCACGAGTTCGGCGTGCTCGATGGACGAGCGGATGAGGATGAGCAGCGCGCGCACGTCCTTTTTGAACACGCGCCGGATCTGCTGGTAGTCGTTGCTGTAGATCATCGTGCCCACGCCCTCGGGGCTGAACACCTCGGCAAGCAGCGCCTCGTCCACGTTGCCGTTCAGCAGGTGGACGCGCGCGATGCCGTTGCGGCAGGCGCGTGCGCCGTGTTCGAGCTTGGAAAGTGAGATAACATCCACCTGTCCGCGGCGCTTTTTTACGAGGTCCTCGGCCTCGGCGATGCTGAGTTGGCGGACGAGTTCACCATTCGCCACCACAGCGTCGCGCGCACCGAGGTAGATGATCTTCATGGCCTGCAGCGCCTCCGCAATTTCCACGGCGATCGCGTCGCTGTTCACGCGAAAAGTGCGCCCTTCGCCGTCGAATCCGATCGGCGGAACGACGGGGATCACGCCCTCGTTCAGCAGGAGTTGGAGGAGCTTCGTGTCCACGCGCTCGACTTTTCCCGTGTGCAGAAAGTCCACGCCACCGAGGATGCCGGCGGGGTGTGCGATGACCGCGTTCGCGTACGCCGCGCGCAGATCCACGCTCGTGAGGCCCTGCATGATTTCATTCATCAGCGTCGTCGCCGCGTCGAGCGAGACTTGGAGCGTAGCCTCGTCGGTGATGCCCGTGCCGTCGCTGTTCGTCGGCTTCACACCGCGCGCAGTCGCGAGCTTCTCGATCTGGAACGCCGCGCCATGCACCAGGATCACCTTCACGCTCAGCGAACGGAGCACCGCGAGATCGAGCAGGATGTTTCCAAAATTCGGCGACGCCGCGATCTCGCCGTCCACCGCGATCACGAAGATTTTTTCGCGGAAGCGAGGGACGTAAGTGAGGATGCCGCGAAGGTCGGAGACTTTCATCAAGGTCGTGCGGTTTGTGCGCCACGTTGTGCCGCGTGTGAAGTCTGAAGTCTGCGTGCGGGAAAGTTCTCAGTGCTCAGTTCCCAGTGCTCAGTGCATGTGCCTGCACGCCATTTTTCACGCAGAGGCGCGGAGAAAAAATGAAAGGAACGCAGAGGAAAAGGATCACACTTCCCGCGGCGGAACTCGCCGAATTTCCTCTACGCCTCTGCGTATTCCGAGAGGGCGTCTAAAAAGGCGCAGTTGCGATGGAACACAGCCATCCCTGGCTGTGCGGCCAACGGGCATCCTGCCTGTTGCCCCTCTGATCGGCAGGCAGGATGCCCGCCGGCCGCACAGGCTGGAAGCCTGTGATCCTCCGTGCTCGCGATTTTTCAACGCCACCTGAGGTCTTCGGCACACGCTCTCGGAAAAAAATGCAGCGCGCTTTTTCTGAGAACTGAGAACTGAGAACTGAGCACTTTCCCCACGCACGCTTGCCATCCCCCGCCGCTCCATGCGTCCCTCGCCGCGTGAACGAATCGAAATGGTGGCGCGAGTACGCCGAACTTTTGACGCTGCTCTTCATCCACGGGATGGCGATGGGCATGTGGTTCGTGCCGCTCGGCTCCGTACTCGATGGCAACGGCTACACCGATGTCCGCATCTTCGGCGCAGCGGTCAGCGTGAAGGCGCTCGCGTTTGCGACGGGCGGAATTTCCGCGTTCATCTCGCCGCTGATCTTCGCCGCGATCGCCGACCAGCGCATGGCACCCGTGAAGCTCCTGCGCTGGCTCGCGTTCGCCACCGGCTGCGCGATGTGCGCCGCCACGACCGCGATCAAATTCCACGCGCCCCCGCTCGCCGTGCTCGGGCTCATCCTGCTGCACGCGCTTTTTTCCACGCCCACTTGGAGCATCTCGACGACCATCGTCTTCTCGCGTCTCGGCGATGCGCGTCGGCAATTTGGCCCCATCCGCGCGATGGCCACCGTAGGCTGGGTGCTCGGCTGCATCATCGTCTCGCTGCTGAATGCCGACCGCTCCGCGCTCGCCGGCTATTGCGGCACCGTCGCGTGGGTGCTTGTGCTCGCGTTTAGTTTCACCCTGCCGATGGTCGCGCCGCCCGCGCCCACCGAGCACCTCACATGGAAGCAGCGCCTCGGCCTCG
>BJFP01000148.1 GCA_014189875.1 Verrucomicrobiota bacterium
TGCGCACGCGCCAGATGCAGCGTCCGTAGAGGCGCGCGAGTGCGCCGGGTTTCAGGCCGAGGAGCAGGCCGGAGACGATGCCCGCGAGGAAGAGTGCGGTGCCGGTCATGGCGAGGATGTTGAATTTATAGATCGCCTTTTCCAGTTCCGGCGCGGCGACGACGGGCGGCATTTTTTGCACGGCGAAATGGAGCGCGGGCATTTCAAATTTCCACGGGGCGGCGGCATTCAGTCAATTCTCGATCGGCGCGATTTTCCACACCGCGACGAAGACGGAGAGCAAGACCCACGGCAGCCAGGCGCGGCGTTTTTGTTGAACGTTACATGTCAAACGTTGGACGTTGAGCCCGCCGCGGGCTTCTCGTGATTGGGGAACGCGTCATCCGACCCTGTGGGCGGCTCAACGTTTAACCTCGAACGTTTAACGTCCAACGTCGAATGCGCTGGTTTCCAAAACCGCAACAGCACGATCATCGAGCCCATCGCGACGAGTCCGGCGGCGATGTCCACGAGTTCGGGGCCGCGGTAATTTGAAACGTAAAATTGCACTGTGCCGAAGCTCGCGCCGCACACGAGGCATGTGGGTCAGACTTCGATCATCCCGCGCCAGCCCACCAGCGCCGCGATGTGCGCGCGGACATGCCACACGGCGAGCAGCCCGAGCAGCAGCACCACGGGGATCGCCGACACGAGCGACGAGCGGAGGAGCGAGTGGAGCGGATCGTAGTTTTGTTGCCAGGGCATCGGAGGGAGTGGCGAATGACGGATGCCGAATGACGAAGGCAAGCCGCGTGTGCGGCGATTTGCGGGAGGGGCCTCTGGACTGCCGCACTCCAAAGCTTTCCGCCGCGCTACGAGGTGCGCACGCCGACGGTGAGTAGCACGTTCGCCCAGAGTGCCTGGTCGGCGGTCTGGATGGTGAGGACGTGGTCGTTTGACTCGACGGCTTTGTAGAAGTCCCACTTGGAAATCGGATCGATCGTCACGGTTGCGCCGGTTTCGGCGGCGATGGCGCGCAGTTCTTTCCATACGGGCGGCTCGCCGAATTTCGCATACGGATCGTCGGCGGGGATGCCCATGGTGTTGATGGCGTCGAAGGGCAGCACGCTCATGAGCGCGCGGAGGACCTGCGCGACGGTGGGCACGCCGGGTATGAGCTGGAGGCAGACTTGGGTGGCGTTCGGGCCCTTCGCGGTGGACGCGGGATAGTTGCCGTCAGCGATGAGGATTTTCGCGTGGTGTCCGCAGCGCGCGGCGATGGCGAGGATGTCGGGGTGGAGGAGCGGGGTCTTGAGCATGTTGAGAGGCGAGGGTTGAGAGGCGGAATGCGGTGGGAAGTGTGATTGGTGACTGGTGGATTGTGACTGGTGAAACAGTTCCGAATACCAGTCACCATTCACTAGTCACCAGTCACTGCCGTAACCGTGCGAAAGCTCTCGATCGTCTGCTTCGCTGCCGCATCGGAATCGGGGAGCGGCAAAATTTCCGCGGAGAGGTAGCCTTTGTAGCTGATGTCGTGGAGTGCGGCGATGATGGGTTCGATGTCCGTGTGGCCCATGCCGATGGCGCGGCGGTTTGAGTCTGCGAAATGGACGTGGCCGACGAGCGGGCCGCATTCGCGGAGCGCGGCGGCGAGGCCGGCTTCCTCGATGTTCATGTGGTAGAGGTCGCAGAGGAGGCGGGCGTTTTGTGTGCGCAGCGTGCGGAGCCACGCGGCGGCGTCGGCCTGGCGGTTGAAGAGGTTCGTCTCGTAGCGGTTCAGCGGCTCGTAGAGGAAGACGGTGCCGTGCCGCGCAGCGTATTCGCCGAGGTCTTCGAGCGCCTCGCCGAGCCATGCGACGGCCTGCTCACGGGTGACGTTATTTTCCCATCGCCCCTGCATGGAGCCGAGGATCGCCGGTGCGCCGAAGCCGCCCGCAAAGTCCACGATCTCGCGGATGAATTCGCGCGCCTGTTTGCGGATAGCCGCGTCGGGATGCGTGAGTGTCCATTTGTGGACGAGCCATCCGCCGCCGGTGCCGATGGCGGCGACCTTCAGCGCATGGTGATCGAGCAGGCCCTGCAAGTCCGCGATGTCGAGTGCGTGGGCGGAGGGCGGAAAAATTTCCACGGCGTCGAAACCGAGCGCAGAGGCGCGCGCGCAGCCGTCCGCGAGGCCGTCCCAATAGACGAACGGCCCGCCTTTTGCCTGAGCGACGAGGGAGATGGTGATGGCGGATTTCATGAGCGAAGGTGCACGTGGAATCACACGCGACGAAGATTTGCCAGCCCTCGTTGTCCTGCACTTCGCATGTCGCACCGTGCTTGTGATTACGATTTCGCAGCAGTCGCGCGCCGAACGCGATCTCATCGCGCTGCAACCGTGGGCGCCTTTCCACCGGGCCGGAGGCAGACTTGCCGACTGCGGAAGCCAAGATGAATCCTGGCGACCCTAACGGGATTCGAACCCGTGTCCTCGCCGTGAAAGGGCGATGTCCTAACCGCTGGACGATAGGGTCTCTTTGGAAAAAGAGGGACGGGACTATGCGAAGCCTGCCGGTGCGGGGCAAGCAGTTATTCGGAAAAGTCAGTCGCGGCGGTGCGATGCCTTCGGACGGCGCTGGGATTTGTCCCACGCGGCGACTTTTTTCCGCGCTGGCGGGCGTTCCGGCCTTGCGGATTTTTTCGGTGCCGCGGTGCTGCGGAGTGTCGGGTAAATTTTTTCCGCCGGCGGGCGCGGCTTGAGTGTTCCGGCGGGCTTGGATTTCGGCTTCGGCGAAGGCTTCGCGTCGCGCAGTGCGGCGACTTCCTTTTGCGAGAGGAAACGCCATGCGCCGCGCGCGAGGCCCTCGATCAGGATCGGGCCGATGCGGATGCGGAAGAGGCGCTCCACTTCGTAGCCGAGCTTGTAGAGCATGAGGCGGATCTGCCGTTTCAGGCCCTGCCGGAGGACGAGGCGGATGCGGTCGGCCTTGATGATTTCGACGCCCTCGCACTTCGCGTAGCCGTGCTCGATGCGGAATCCCTTCAGCAGCTTCTCCCGGTCGTCGGGCGAGAACGCCTTGTCGAGCAACACGTCGTATTCCTTCTCCACCTCGTGGGTCGGGTGCGTGAGGATGTGCGTGAGGTCGCCGTCGTTCGTCACGAAAATTAGGCCTTCGCTTTCCAAGTCGAGACGCCCGACGTGATGCACGCGCGGCCAGTTCGGCGGGAGGAGTTCGAAAATCGTGCGACGTTCAAATTCGTCGTCAGCGGTGCAGACGTATCCCGGCGGCTTATGCAGCACGGCGTAGATCGGCTGCTCGGTGCGGATGAGCCGGCTGCCGACTTTCACGGAATCGGTCGGCACGATCTGAGTGGCGAGATTTGTGACGACCTGGCCGTTCACGCGAACGCTGCCCTGGGTGATGAGTTCCTCCACGCCACGGCGTGAGCCGAGGCCGGCGGAGGCGAGAAAGCGGTTCAGGCGCATGGGTGTGTTTTTCGGAAAGTGTTCAGTGCTCAGTTGTCAGTGCTCAGTTTACAGCCCGTGTCACGTTTGGCGTTCAGATATTTCTCTGAGCACTGAGCACTGCCTACTGAGCACTTTCTTCCGCCTCTTCCTCATGAGGCGGCGGAGGGACGTGGAGGAAGCACAGCAGCACGCAATCGAGTGCGAGCAGTCCCGCGCTGGCGAGGAATGCGACGTGGCCATACGCGCGGATGCCGTCGTATTTCACGAGCGCGTAGCCGAGCATAGGGCCAAGGAAACGGCCCAGCCCGCCGGCGCTCTGCATGAGGCCCATGAGGCGGCCCTGCGCGTGCGCATCCACCGCGCGCGAGGCGAGGCCGTTCAGCGTGGGTGTGGAAAGGCTGTTGCCGATCGAGATGCCCGTGCAGGCGAGCAGCAGCAGGCCGAGGCCGCTGCCGACGGGGAGCATCCCGAGGCCGGCCATGCTCACGGCGAGGATTGCGGTGCCGATGATGGCGAGTGGCTTTTCGATGGGCCGGTGCAGCAGCCGCCGCACGACTCCGCCCTGCATGAGCGCGCCCAAGATTCCGACATACGCGAGCACGTAGCCGACGTGCGCGGCGTCGTAGCCGTAGCGCTCCGCGCAGAAGAGCGCGAAGATCGCGGTCATCACGGAGAAGCCGGTGATTCCCGCGACCTGGCTGAGGAGCGTGATGATGACCGTGCGGGCACGCCCTCCACCGAAGACTTCGCCGAGGCTCGCCTTTTCCTTCGCCGTCGCGCGGATCTCGGGAGTGAGCGTCTCGGGCAGCCTCAGCATCACGAGCGCGGCATTCATGAGCGCGAGACCGGCGGCGAAGTAGAAGGGAAAGGAGAGGTTCACTTTGCTCAGGATGCCGCCGAGCGCGGGGCCGATGACGAAGCCGAGGCCGAACGCCGCACCGACGAGGCCCATGTTGCGCGACCGCTGCTCCTTGGTCGTGCTGTCGGCGATGCACGCCATCGCGGTGGAAATGTTACCGCCGCTGATGCCGTCAATCACGCGGCCAATCATCAGCATCGTGACCGTCGTGGCGGCGCCGAGGACGACGAATCCGATGGCGGTGCCGCAGATGCTGACGGCGAGCACCGGCTTGCGGCCGATGCGGTCGGAGAGCTTGCCGATGAGCGGCGAGCAGAAGATCTGCAGCAGCGAGTAGATGCCGACGATCCAGCCGAGCTGGCTCTCGGTGGCGTGGATGATCGAACCGCTCGCCGAGCCCTTGGCGTAGAGCGGCAGAACGGGGATCACGATCCCGAAGCCGATCATGTCAATGAACAGCGTGAGAAAGATGAGGCCGAGCGGCGAACGTGGTTTTTTGTCAGGCGGGTTTTCCAAAGCGCGCGGATGAGAGCGCGCGCGGACGCTGGGGGCAAGGCGAATGACGGGCGAACGCGATGTCTCGCAGGGGAATCCCGCGTCCGGGGCAAAAAACAATTTACAAGCCGCCGCCGCCGCCTACGTTCCCCGCCCCGCACTGCCTCATGGTGTAACGGTAGCACAGCAGACTCTGAATCTGCTTGTCTAGGTTCAAATCCTAGTGAGGCAACTCCCCGACCGAAGCGCGCCCCCGGGCGAACCTGCACGATGCCCACAGACACCGCCGTCCTCCTCGTCTATTGCCCCGACCAACCAGGGCTTGTCCACGCCGTCACGCATTTTATCTTCGAGCACCGGGGCAACATCTTGGATCTCGAGCAGCACATTGACCACGAGGACGACGTGTTCTTCATGCGCGTCGAGTGGTCCCTGGAAAAATTCGACATTGAGAAGGCCGACATCGCGGCGCACCTCGCGCGCATCGCCGAGAGCCGGCTGATGTGGTGGCGGCTTCAGTTTTCCAATGAGCGCAAACGGCTCGCGATCTTTGTCTCGAAGGAAAGCCACTGCCTCTACGACCTGCTGTCGCGCCACGAGACGGGCGAACTTCCCGCGGATGCCGCGCTCGTGGTGAGCAATCACGAGACGCTGCGCCCAGCCGCCGAGCGGTTCGGGATACCGTTCCATCATTTCCCGATCACAAGGGAGAACCATGCGGCGCAGGAGGAGGAACAGCTCAGGTTGTTCGCCGCGCACCGGATTGATACGGTGGTGCTCGCGCGCTACATGCAGATCATCGGCAGGCCGATGATCGAGGCTTTTCCTCACCGCATCCTGAACATTCATCACTCCTTCCTGCCGGCGTTTGTCGGCGCGAAGCCCTATCATCAGGCCTACGAGCGCGGCGTGAAGCTCATCGGTGCGACGAGCCACTACGTCACCGAGGGACTCGATCAGGGGCCAATCATTCATCAGGACGTGATGCCCGTCTCGCATCAGCACAGCGTGGACGACCTCGTGCGTCTCGGTCGCGATTTGGAAAAGACAGTGCTCTCGAACGCACTCCGCTGGCACGTCCTGAACAAGGTGCTCGTCTATCGGAATAAGACGGTCGTCTTTTCCTGAACGAGCCGCGCGGCAATCCTACGTAGCCCTTCCCGCCGGGGATGCCGTCCTTGCCGGGTGAGAAACGAAGTAAGCCGCCCACTCATCTTTGCCGACATTGGCGGCAATGCGGCGACGGGAGAGCGGATGAGATGCTCCGGCCCTTCAATAAAAGTACAGCGCGTGCGAACTCAGCTCGGTTTCATCGCTTCGTTGCTGGTGCGCTCAAGGCTTCGAGGAAGAACGTGCTCAGGCTCGCATAAACGGGTGCGCTCGTAACCAGCACGTTGCTGTGGCCTGCGCCAGCGACGTTGAAAAACGGCGCACGCTGCGGATTCGTCGCCGCCGCCGCGTAGAGCAGTTGCGCTTGCTCCGGGGCGACAAACTTGTCGGCATCGCCGTGGCCTATGAACACGGGAATCCTGAGCTTCGCGATTGAATCCACCGGACGAATCTTCGCAGGTCCATAGCCTGCGCGTGCCTGAATAAGCCTCGTGACCGTCCCGTCCGCGATGGATGCAAACGGGCCAAACCATTGTTCAGCCTGCGATCGCACTATGCGATCCAGTGATGCAAAGCTCGACAGTTCTGCCACGGCAATCCAACGCGCGTCCTCAAGGGCGGCCGCTTGCAGTGCGATGGCACCGCCTTGTGAAATGCCGAAGAGCGCGGCGGGCGCGGGCTGAAAGTGAAACCTCAGAGAGGCTTCGCGGAGCACATCGGACGGCAACACGTTTTCCGTTTTGCCAAATGATGCGAACGGTGCGGGATGCTGGCCGTGACCCGGGAGATCGGGCAGCAGACAGCGAAAGCCTGCGGCGCAAAATCGCTCTGCGATCGGCAGATGATCCTCTTTGCAACCGCTGTGCCCATGCAGCAGCACAAGGGTGGCCTTGATCTCGCCCCAAGGTGCCAGTGTGAGCCCTGCGCTTTGCAGTTCGGTGCGCAGCTTGTTCCCTTTCAATGCGGCACCGGGATTCGAGATTGGTTCGCACAGCAGGCACGGCGTGGAGCCGCACACAAAAGACTCGATGCGCATGCCGTGCTCTTGAGCGTGGCCGAGGATCTCGCGGTGGTAGTCCTGCAGTTGCCTGCGCGCCGGACAAAGCAGGCGGCTGCTCGCCAGCCATGTCAGTATGCCGAAGGCGACAACAACGAGGGTGCAGCCAATGAGCAGGAAGTTCCGCAGACGTTTTGCGCGTGGTGACACGACTGGCATTGGAGAAACGAGTGGCAGATTAGTGAAAGCGACGATTGGACGGATTACTCGTCACTCAGGGCTTCTTCCCTTCGCGCAGAAACTCCGCGGCCTGCGCGACGTCCTTGTCGCCGCGGCCGCTGAGGTTCGCGATGATGAGCTGGTCGGGGCGCATCTTCGGGGCGCGCTGGTTCATGCCTTCGGCAGCTCCTCGCGCATCACGCAGGTTTCCTCGGCAGTCCGGCGAGCGGGATGCGATGCCACTTTCCAGCCTTCGGCCTCAAGGCGTTTCAATTCCTCGCCCATCTTTGCGAACATGACGTCCACGTCGTAGTTGCACTCCCTCGCGCGGTCGGCACGGGCGCGGTGGATTTCGGCGATGGTTTCGTTTTCTGGCATGGCCTCACGTCTTCGGCGCATCTTCGCGCAGCACGCTTGACTCCTCCAGCGGCTCATGTCGTTGGGGAGCCACTGGCCTCGCGCCGTTGAAGAACTCCAGCACCTCCGCGCGGCTCATGCCTGCGGTGCGCTGCACCACGGATTCCTTCCATCGGCGCGATTCGCGCACGGCATCAAAGGTCTTCGTCTTCGTTTTCATGGATCAATTCCAGTGGGGAGAGGATACGGACTTGTGGGTAGCCTTGCAAGAGGTTCACCGCGTTGAAGCCCGTCTCGCGGCGCAGGTTCGCGAGGTGGCGGAAGTTCCAACTCACAATCACGGCAATGCCCTGAACGGAGGCGATGGCGACATGGCGTGCATCGTCCAAGTATTTCGATGTCACGACTCCGGTGGCGACGTATTCGTGCGCGAGAGATTCCGCCTCGTCTGTGAGCAGGTGGACTTGCGCGGGATCAGCGAAGAGTTCGGCAAACTGCTGCCGCACTCGTGGCGGTGCGTCTTCCACCTCACGTTTCGCTACAACCGAAGTGACCAACCGATAAGACCCGGAGGAAGCGAGTCGGAACAACTCCAGCGTCGCATCTTTCCACTCGTCGTCGAAGGCGCCGCCGATGACGGAGGTATCGAGGTAGAGCGTGGGGATTTTCATGTGGGACGAGCGCGGCTACGGCTTCTTCCCTTCGAGCAAAAACTCCGCCGCCTGCGACACGTCCTTGTCCCCGCGGCCGCTGAGGTTTGCGATGATGAGCTGGTCGGGGCGCATCTTCGGGGCGCGCTTGATCACGCCGGCGATGCCGTGTGCGCTTTCGAGCGCGGGGATGATTCCCTCCCAGCGGCTCAGCTTGCTGAATGCGTCGAGCGCCTCGTCGTCGGTCGCAAAGTCGTAGTCAATGCGGCCTTGCTCCTTGAGGTAGGCGTGCTCGGGGCCGACGGCGGCGTAGTCGAGGCCCGCGCTCACGGAATGCGTGAGCTGGATTTGCCCGTCGTCGTCGGCGAGCAACCATGTCTTCGTGCCCTGGAGCACGCCGAGCTTGCCGCCTTGGAAGCGCGCGGCGTGTTCGCCATCGGTGATGCCGCGTCCGCCGGCTTCGACGCCGACCATCTTCACGCCCTCATCCTGCAGGAACGGCCAGAACAGGCCGATGGCATTGCTCCCGCCGCCGACGCACGCGATGAGCAGGTCGGGGAGTCGGCCTTCCTTTTCCAAAATTTGCCGGCGCGCCTCGTCGCCGATCACGCGGTGAAAATCGCGCACGATCATCGGGAACGGATGCGAGCCGAGCGCGCTGCCGAGGATGTAATGCGTGGTGCGGACGTTCGCCACCCAGTCGCGCATCGCCTCGTTCACGGCCTCCTTCAGCGTGCGCTGCCCGGCGGTGACGGCGACGACTTTCGCGCCGAGGAATTTCATCCGCGCGACATTCAGCGCCTGCCGCGCCATGTCCACCTCGCCCATGTAAATGACGCACTCGAACCCGAACCGCGCGCACACGGTGGCCGTCGCGACGCCGTGCTGCCCCGCGCCCGTCTCGGCGATGATGCGCTTCTTGCCCATGCGCCGCGCGAGGAGGATTTGCCCGAGAGCGTTGTTGATCTTGTGCGCGCCGGTGTGGAGCAGGTCCTCGCGCTTGAGGTAAATCTTTGCGCCGCCGAGCTGCTGTGTGAGGCGCTCGGCAAAGTAGAGCGGCGTGGGGCGGCCGCAGTAGTCGTGCAGCAGACCGTTCAGCTCGGTGTGAAAAGCGGGATCGGCCTTCGCCTTCTCGTATTCCGCGGTGAGGTCGAGCAGCGCCGTCATGAGCGTCTCGGGCACGAACATTCCGCCGAAGCGGCCAAAGTGACCCTTGGCGTCAGGAAGATTGGTAGTGGAAATCATGGGGCGGACGCTACGCAGCGTGCGGGATGGCGGCAAAGGGAAAGGTTTTGGCCTGGAAGTTTAGTGCGCTTTCCGTCGCAGCAACACCACGCACGCGAGAGCCAAGCCGACAGGGAGCGAAACGTCCGTGCCGGTGTCGTGTGCAGCAGCCCATCGCGTGATCGCTTCCTGGGATTTTGCGGGCGCGAAGTAGAGGTCGCCGGGTGCGATCCCGTAGGGCCATTGATCCTCGAATTCAGTGAGCCACCATTGCGCCGGGCCGGAGTTCGCAGGCAGACGCAATTCACGGAGCAGCGAATCCTTTTCAGCCTGGGGCAGCGCCTGGCTCCACACCGCCTTGCCGGACCAGCGCGCCCCATCGAGCGTGCCGGCGTAGCGCGCGTCGCCGATGAAATAGAGGCGCAGCAGACGCGAGGATGCGCCGACTTTTTTCGCGTCCCTGCGGCTGTCGGGCTCGCGGTAGGGAAAGAGCGGGCGCTCCGTCGTGAAGCTGATGCGCAGTGCGCCGGCCTGCACGGAGGTCTCGCCGGTCGAGCGCTTCGCGACCTTCAATGCGGTGAACATCCAGCCATCCCGCACATACGGTGCGGCCCACGCCTCGACCTCCGGTG
>BJFP01000149.1 GCA_014189875.1 Verrucomicrobiota bacterium
GATGGAATGTCACTTTCAGCGGATGGAGAGCGGGAAATATTTGCATCTACTGCGGATCGCGCTCGATTTTCTCCGCGTGCTTCATCTTCACGTCGCTCGGCAATCGTCAAGGCCGACAGGCTGCTAGACATCACGGAATCGAGAGCTCAACATCCACTAAATGAGCGACTTTTCTCCAACGGCAGCAATTAAGGCGGCGGTGATATATGCTTTGGTGTTCGGCACCGTTTGGCTGGAGGCGGCTGCACCGGTCGTGTCGAACGTACGGGCCTCCCAGCGGTCTGGGTCGAAGCTGGTGGACATCTACTACGACCTTGCGGACTCTGATTCAGCGACGGTGCGGGTGTCGTTGCAGACTTCCAGTGACGGTGGGACAACTTGGGAGGTGCCAGCGCAGACGCTCGTCGGAACGGGGGTTGGAGACTCGGTAACCCCGGGAAACGGACGGTGGATCAAATGGGATGCCGGGGTGGACTGGAACGGGCAGGCCTCTGACAAGGTCCGATTCCGTGTCATCGCGAATGACGATCCTCCTATTCCCGCCGGGATGGCGCTGATCCCGGCGGGGGCTTTCCAGATGGGGAACGCGCTCTCGGCGTCGGGCGGCCTCAATGAGTTGCCGGTGCATCGGGTGACAGTGAGCGCGTTTTACATGGACCAGTATCTGGTGAGCAAGCAGCGCTGGGACGACGTGCGGGCGTGGGGCCTGAACAATGGATACACGGATCTGCCCGTTGGTGTTGGAAGGGCGGCGACTCATCCTGTGCATTCCGTCTCGTGGTATGCCGTGGTGAAATGGTGCAATGCGCGCTCGCAGAAGGAGAATCTGGTGCCGGTGTATTACACGAACGACGCGCAGACGGTGGTGTACAAGACAGGGGATGTGGATTTGACCAATGCGCAGGTGAAGTGGGGTGGGAATGGATATCGGCTGCCGACGGAGGCGGAGTGGGAAAAGGCGGCGCGGGGCGGGCTCGCGGGCAAGCGCTTTCCGTGGGGCGATACGATATCGCATTCGCAGGCGAACTACAACGTTCTCTCTTTGAACGGGACGACGAATTACTACAGCTACGACGTGAGCCCGACGCGGGGATATCATCCGACTTACATGGTCAATCCTCCACCGTACACGAGCCCTGTGGGATCTTTTGCGCCGAATGGGTATGGGTTGTACGACATGGCTGGGAATGTGGTGGAGTGGTGCTGGGACTGGTATGATTACTATTACTACAGAACGTCACCAGGCACTGACCCGCAGGGCACTGACCCGCAGGGGCCACCGCTAAACCTCTCCCGCGCGATCCGCGGCGGCAGTTATATCGAAGTGGCGTTCGGCTGCCGGACGGCCGGCCGCGGCGCCACCTACCAGCCGGGCAGCATAAGCATCGACGGTGGATTCCGGTCTGTCCGCAGGTTGACCGGCTCCGGTGATTCCGGCAACGTCCGCGTCGATACGACCGACTGGAATGGAACAATTACGGTTTCGATGCACCGGGCTACATCGAACGTGCTCGACAACGCAAGCAATACAGCGGGCGTGGACGAGCCACTGCGCGTGAAGGCCACGAACCGCGCATTGCTCGGCACCCAGCCTGTGCTGCAAGGGAACAGCGGATCATCGGTCACTGGCGGGCTTGTCGCGGACGGGGTGACGCCGCTGATCTTCCGGATCAGCACAAATTCGCCAACTGCCACCGGCAGAACCTACGAGGTGCGACTGAGCCCGCGTGTCCCTCCGCTACCGTCCGGCGGCACTTACGCGGGGTCGCTGGCAGGGCTTCTTCTCGTCGAGGGCAGCAACGCCTTCATTCCTGGCAGCACCGTGACGCTGTCTTCCGCCCGGCCCGATGCCTATGTAGTCGTTCAGCCGGTCCTCCCGGAAAACTTGTCGCCGAATGGAGCCGGTCAGGTGGAGCTTTCGCTGGAGGTACGGGACACGGCCAGTTCTCTGGTTACCATCCGGGCGAGCTACGGCTTCGGCTTGCGCCGCCCGCCAGTGGCGCTGGTGCATGGCTACAATGTCACCAATCCGGCATGGGGCGCCGCTTACACGACCGCGCTGGCGGATCGCGCGGGTTTCGTGCTGCCGGTGGGCTACGGGCTTACGGGTGATTTGAATACGACCGGTTCCTTGTGGAAATTGGCAGGGACGCTTAATGGTGAACTGCTCGCCCAAGTCGAAAAGGCACCAGCTCTTAGTAACTGGACGTTCACGCGCTACGATGCGGTGGGTCACAGCCAGGGCGGCGTCTTGCTTCGGATGTTGTGCTCGCAAGATAGCCTCGTCGGCGGGGGAACCGTCTCCGATTTCAATTTCGTTCCATTTCGTAATAAGGACAATTTCTTCCGCGGACGATTTCGCCGGGTGGTGACGATTGGCTCACCGCATGCGGGATCGACGCTGGCGGAAATGGGTTATCAACTGCGCTGGGTCCAGCCCGTTGCTCCGTATCCCTTTCTTTTGGCGAGCGCCATCGATTTCCAGTCAAATCTGGATTACTTGTTCCAACCAAAGTTCCGAATCGGTCAGGGGGCGGAAGTGAACGAAATCAATGGCAGGTTGACATGTGATTCGCTGGCAAGGCTTCACTTGGTAGGCACAACTATTTATGGCGGGAACGCTCCGTCGGGTTTTAGTCCCCAATATTATACGGCACTCTATCTCGATAGAGAAACCCCGACTGTGGACGGGCTGCGTCCTGGGCTGGTTGTGGCACCGAGAGGTTCGGATGGGGTAGTTGACTTGGACAGCCAAAAGGCTGGCGGTGGGAGTAATCACACAAGTGTTATTACGGGGGTGGACATCAGTCATGTTGCAGATACCGATTCTTCAACGGTTGCGCAGAGGGCGAACGCGCTCCTTGGTGGTTCGGCGTCTGAGTTTGGGCCTGTCAGCATCCCGGCATCGCTTGCCGCTGACAGAAGCTCCCAAGCGTTACAGATTGCCTCGTTGGCGCTGGCGATCAAGAATGGTCAAAGTTCGGTGTCGGCCTCGTGTTATGCGCCCAACCTGGCGCCTCAGGTGGCAATGGCAGCGTCACTTGCTATTGGAGCGCCAAGCGTGGCGAGCGTGGCGAGCGTGGCGGACCAGACTTTACAATTCACTTTGCACCCCCCGGTTGGAGAATCGGTAAACGGAAAAGTTGAGTGGTCGGCGGTCGTATATGGGCCGACCGGGGTGACTGCGACAGGGCTGACGCTCACCCCGACCGGTACAAATGGCGAGCAACTGGCTTTGACTGTCGCCGCCTCGGTACAGGGTCAGGTGGTCCTGCGCGTGCGCTTTCCATCAGGCAGCGGGGTGACGGTCATCGGGATGCCGGGTGTGGTGCTGGACCGGCCACCGGGGAATTTGCTGACTGGAATCTCGCTGACTCCGGCGCAGATCCAATCGCAGGTAGGGACCGAGGTGCCGTTGGCGGTTTCGGCGATCTATGACGGCAGCGTGCCGAGTAGCCTGTTCACAAATGCGGCGAACACGACGTTTCAATCCTCGAACCCCGGAGTGGCAACGGTGGACGCCGAAGGAAGGGTGAAGCTGCTTGCGCTCGGGACGGCGACAATTACGGCGACTTACAACGGGACAGCGGTGGCGACGACGGCGGTGACCGTGCTGGAAGTTGCGCCGATCGTGACGAGTGCAGCGAGCGTGTCCGGCACAGTGGGGCAGGTGTTGAGCCATCAGCTCACGTCTTCGCAGGCGGTGCAGTCCTTCGCCGCCGCTCCGCTTCCACCGGGCCTCACGCTGAATGCGCAGACCGGTCTGATCAGCGGGACACCGACAACGCAGGGTGCAAGTTCGGGGCTTGTTTCGGTGACGAATGCAAACGGCACAGGCAGCAAGCAGGTGGATTTCATCATCACCGGCCCGTCTGGCGCGCCGACGGATCTCGGGCTGAATGTGGGTGGCGTGAGCGAGCAGAAGCCAATCGGAACGCTCGTGGGGCGATTTGCGACGGTCGATCCGAACCCGCTCGACACGTTCACATATCAATTGGTTCTAGGCACGGGAAGCACGGACAACGCGAAGTTCACGATTACGGGCGATCAGTTGTTCACGGCGGCAGTGCTGAATCGCGCGACGCAGAGCACGGTGTCGATCCGGGTTCGCACGACGGATTCAACGGCAGCGGTCTTTGAAAAAATAATCGTGCTGCCAGTCATGTCGCCGCCTGCGATCATGCGGCAACCGGACCCGCAACGGGTTTTTACCGGTGACCGGGTCGTGTTCTCGGTCTCGGCGAGCGGACTGGAGCCGCTGAATTACCAGTGGAAGAAGGATGGGGCGGACGTTCCGGGAGCAAATAATCGAATCTTGGAACTCGCGAGCGCCGATGCGACGCAAGCGGGTGGCTATTCGGCAACTGTCGCGAATGGGGACGGGAGTGCGAACAGTGCCGCAGCCAGCCTGACTGTGGACCCGATATCCTACGATAAGTGGCTTTCACTGGTTCCAAACGCGACCGGGGGGCCGGTGTATGACCCGCTCGGCGACTACAACCACGATGGGGTAGCGAACTTCCTGGAGTTTGCGTTTGGTGTGCCGCAAGGAGCGGCATCCGGTTTGGGAGCGCAGCCATTCATGTCGCACGACGCTTCGGGACTTCTGTTCACCTACTACACTGCAAACGGCATCCAACCCCTGACTTACCGAATCATGAAATCCGTGGATCTGGGCGCGTGGGAAGAGCACCTGCCCGCTCCGAGCGATGTAACCTCTGTCAATTACGGAAGTTACACCCAAGTAAAGGTACGAGTGGCTTGGACGGTCCCAAAGATGTTTCTAAGATTGCAAGTGGGGACGCAGTAGAGCCTCCCGGCAACGAGCATAAAAATGACCCCGGCCAGCTTGCGCTAGTCGGGGTCTTGGGGGCGGGCTAAATGAGGCCCGCTTCTCGGAAGGGGGAAATAGGGGTCAGGAGTCAAATCTTGACTACTTTTAGAAATGATCAGGGACGAGAAGACAAAGTGACAGGCTGATACTCTTAAACCGGGAAATGGAGAGGCAAGCCTGCTTGCGTTCGATCTCCGGGGTTGGAATCGAATCGGACGAGGTGATGCCGCCAAAGGATGACATGCTGACGAAAGATGAAATCGGCATTATCCGGGCATGGATTGATCGGGGCGCGAAGTTTGATCCGCCCGGCGCAGCGCATAAGTGAGACCGGGGAGTGGTGTTCCGAAGCCGGCCTCCGTTTTGCCGGAGCGAATCGAACAAACTGTCACTGCTGGAATCTGCTCTTGCGCCCCATGGGCAGGAAAGCGTCGAAGCGGGGACTGGCACCGGAGCGCGAGCGTGCCAGGGCCACCTACGGTTTCGTTTCGATCTTCAGGTCCGTGACCGGCTTGCCGGCCTTGTCCAGGAAGCGGACGCTGCCCTGCCAGTTGTTCTCCTCGTTAATGACTTTCAGGACGAGGACATTGACGCCTTTCTTCAGCGTGACGTTCTCGGCGGAGTCCTCGGCGTCCTTCTCAAGCGACCGAGTTTCAGTAAACTTCACGAGTTCCTTGCCGTTGAGATACGCCTTGCCCTCGTCGTTGCTGTTCATCTTCAGGGTAAGGCCGGATTTTTCATCCTCGACGACGACATAGGCGACGGCCCAGCCGACGACACGTTCACTTTGGTCGGGATGGAGCGCCTTGAAATCAACGTAGAACTCCTTTGCCGCAGTCTTCTTCCAGGTGAGTTCCTTGTCGCCGATTTTCTGCTTCCCGCCGTCCTTCGCAGATGGCTGGGCTTCGTCGTTGAATTGCTTCTTGTCGATTTCGTCCGTGCCGGAGTTGTCGATCGGGAACGGGGCAAGGACGAGCCAGTCTCGGATGAAACCTTCCGGATCAGGTTTGCCGTTTTGGGCCATGGCCGGCAGGGCGACCGAGACGAAGAGGGTGAAGGCGAGGGCAAATGGGGTTTTCATAGATTGGTATTGGGCATTGGATTAAAGATTTTTGCCAGCAGGAATTTCAGCAGGAATTTCATGTCCGGCCTTTTTAGGCTCGATGGCCCCGCAAGCGTGAGGAACTGCAAGGACATTGCTTTCGCGCCCGCCGCACCAGAAATGGTCGGCCCTGGGAAATCAGTTCTGCGAGAGCTTCGAAGGCGTGCCTGCGGCTTTCTTCCCGGCCTCGTATTGGGCGCGCAGTTTCTCGGCGGCGGCCTTTGCATCATCGAGATCCTTCGCGGCGGCGATCGTTGCCTTCTCCGCAGCAGCCTTCGTCTTCACGGCGTCCTTTTCCATCTGCGCGATACGGCCCTTCAGCTCTCTGGCCTGTTTTTTCGCGTCCTCGGTTTCCTTCTTCGCAGCGGCCACGGACTTCTCGGCGGGCGCGAGTTTTTTGGACGCGATTTTCGCATCGAGCTCGGCCTTCTTCACGGCTTCCGCGAGATCCGTCGGCACCGGGTTCTCCGGCGGCTTCGCGGCCTTCGCCTTTGCGGCGTCGCTCGCAATGCGCGCCTTTTCGATCTCGGCCTTGGCAGCCTGATAGGCCTCATTCGCCTTGCCATATTCCGGCGTGCCTTCCTTGAACTTCGCGCGCTCCTCCTTGAGTCGCGCGCTCTGCGCCTCCGCCTCCGCAAACTTTTTCGCACCGGCATCCGCCTCGGCAGCGATCGCCTTGAGTGCCGCTTCCGCAGCGGTCTTGTGATCCGCGACCGCCTTTTCCGCAGCGACGACCGCTGCCGCGGCCGCCTCGGCCTCGTGCTTCAGCTTGGCGAGCGCCGCCTCCTTGTCCGCGACATTTTTCGGCCCGTCGGCGACGGTTTTCTCCGCGTTCACGATGCCCTGCTTCGCGAGTTCCACCTGCCGGAACGCGTCCTTCGCCGTCGCGATGAGGTCGTCATGCTTCGCCTGCTTTTCGGCGACGGTCTGCTTCGCGTTGAAGACGGTCTGGTAAATTTGCGCGCGTTTCCAGCGTGCGACACCGCCCTGCGAAGCGGTGACCTGCGCATTCGCAGCATCGAGCGCGGCCTTCGCGGCGGCGAGCGCCTTTTCGCCTTCGGTCGGCTGCGGCCCGGCGATTGCGGCTTTCGCGGCGTTCAAGTCCGTCTCGACTTTCGCCAGCTCGATCTTCCTCGCCTGGACGGGCTCGTTCGCCCTTGCGTAATCGGGCGAGCCCTCCTTGAACTTGTTGCGGTTCGCGCGCAGTTGCTCGATTTGCGCGGTCAGTGCGGCGAAGCTCTTTTGCAACGTCGCGACCTTCTCCGCGGACTCGGGCGCCGGCGCAATCTTGCCGGTCTGGAGCTTCGCAATCTCGGCATCCACCGCCTGCACGGACTTCTCCGCGTCGGCAATTGCCTTCGGCGTGACGCCCTTGATGCGTCCGACTTCGGCCAGTGCTTTCTGATTTTGCTGGCGCAAATCCTCAAGCGACTTCTCCGCCGCGGCGACCGCGGCTTTCGCGGCATCCACCTTGTCGCGGCCCGGCGGCACCGGCGCGGCTTCCACCGCGCGCTTCGCATCCGCGAGCGCCTTCTCCGCCTGCGCGAAGTTCGGCTGGAATTCCTTCACCTGCTGCTCCGCCTTTGCAAATTCCGGCGAACCCGCCGCGGCCTTCGCGCGCAGCTCCGTGAGTCTGGTGAGTTCAGCCTTTGCACGATCAAAATTCGCCTGCGCCTGCTTCGCCGCGACCTCCGCATTTTCGCGCTGACGCGACGCGGCGGCAGTCTCGATCTCCCCCGCGCTCTTGCGCGCAGCACCGAGCGCAATCTGTGATTTTTCAATCTGCGCCTTCACCGTTTCCGCGGCCTTCTCGGCATTGGCCGGTCCGGCCTTTGCGTCCGCGAGCGCCTTCGCCGCCGTGGCCTTGCGCTGCTCGGCGGCGGCGAGGTCGGCCTTACGTTTTGCCTCCGCGGCCTCGCGCTCGGTCTTCACGCGCGCCTCAGCGTCGGTCACGGCCTTCTGCAAATTCGGCAGCGCAGCCTGCGCGTCGGTGAGCGTCTTCTCGAACTGCACGAGCTGCTCGGCGATGCCCGCCGGGTTTGCGCTCAGCGTGCCGAGTTTCTTGCCTTCGATCGAATACACGCGGATGTCGCCGGTCCAGTCGGAGGCAATGATACGGTCGCTGCTCAAGGTGCAGCGCAGCGCGAGATCGGCGAATGCCTCCGTCGCGATGATCTGCTTGCCCGTCGCATCCCACACCTTCGCGATCTTGTCGCGTCCGCAGCTCACGATGCGGCCGTCGGGCGTGAAATCCACCCACAGCGCGCCGCCCGCGTGCGCGGCCCAGCTCCGGATCTCCGTGCCCTCCTTCACATTCCACAGCGCGATCTTCCCGTCCTCGCTCGCGCTCGCGAGCACGCCGGGCATGAATGCGAGCGCCGTGCACGCGACCTTGTGGCCGGCCAGCGTGTTGAACGGCTTCGGCTCCGCGCCGGACTCCCACACTTCCACGCCGCCATTGCGGTCCGCGGTCGCGAGATATCTTCCATCCGGGCTGTACGCGATCGCCGTGATCCACTCGGTGTGCTTTTTGATCAGCCCCGTCTGTTTGCCGTCCTTCGTGTTGAAAATCTTCACCTGCTTGTTCGGCCCGCCGAGCGCGACGAACTGCTGATCCGGGCTGATGTCCGCCGCGAGCACCGAGTCCGCCTCGTTGCCCACGGTGCCGATGCGCTCGCCCGTGGCCACGTCCCACATCACGACCTTGCCGAGTTTTCCTCCGAGCCCGCCGCCCGCGATGAGCAGCTTCGCATTGCGCGAAAAGCGGAGCGTGTTCGGAAATCCCTCGGGGAAGGCGAGCACGCCGACGCGATCCAGCGTCTCCGTGTTGTAGAGCAGCACCTGCCTCTGCCCGCCGATCGCCACGAGCGGCGCCCACGGGCTCGCCGCCATCGCGATGATCGCATTGTTCGCGCGCGATTTCACAAACGGCTCCATCGGCAGATCGCCCGGCATCGGCGGCGGGCCGTCCGGCTTCGCGAGCGACACGACTGCCACGTCCACCTTGTTCGCGGAGACCGTCGCCGGCTTGCTGTTCGCATTCTCGAGCGCGAAGCCCGCGATCCACGCCTTCAGCAGCGCCATGTCGCCCTCGGAAAGCGCGTCGCCCTTCGGCGGCATCTTCGGATCGCCGTCCGGCTTGCAGACTTTGTAAATGAGGCTGCCGTCCGCATTGCCGGGCTTGATCACCGGGCCGTTCTCACTGCCCGCGATCGTCGCCTGATACGTCGTGAGATCGAGGCCCGCCTTCTTCTTGTCGGGGTTGTGGCAATTCGTGCAGGCGTTCCGGAAAATCGGCGAGATCTGATCGGCGTAGGTCACCTTCGTCTGGGCAAAGGCAGCGAGGCTCAGGCCGAAAAACGCGGCGGTGGTGAGAGCGGATTTGTGCATCATCGGAGTCATGGTAGTGGTGAGAGGAAAGCGGGGAATGACGGGGAAGTTAGACTGCAAGGAATTTGCTTTCGCGTCCGCCGCACCGGAAACGGTCAGAACGGGGATCGGTGCCGGGGAGTGAGGGGGTCTGGTGGGCGTTTCGCGCGTTGGAATCAGGAGGCAGTTCGTGAACGGGAAACGAGTGCCCAATCGACGGTCCAATTCGCGTGATAAACGCGGAATCCGGCGTCACTCTGCTCGCTGCCCGCGACTTCGAGCGAGGTGGTCCAATTCGTCACTTGACGATGGGGGCCGCTCTAGGTTTCCCCCCGGGAACGGTCGCCCAGAGGGATTTGATCAATTCCGCGTGATGCTGCGCGAGTCTGACTGACTGCAAGGAATTACTGCAACTGCAAGGAATTTGCTTTCGCGTCCGCCGCACCGGAAACGGTCAGAATGGGGACGGGCGTCGGGGAGTGAGGGGGTCTGATTCGTTGCATTGTCGGAACGTCGGCCCGACGATTGAAAAGCATCATTTCCTGACTATCCCGGCGGGAACCGTTCGATAGAGGAAAGATTCCGACGACAGCAGCGACACGATCAGCGCCTTGAAACT